>JAPLLF010000845.1 GCA_026387715.1 Pseudomonadota bacterium | reverse complement strand
GAACAACCCGGCGTGGAACGGACCGGCCTTGACCGGGTAGTAGTGCATCTCGATGAGCGAGCGTGACTCGAACATGGTCTCGTCGATGCGGTTCTGCCGCCAGCCGAGGAACAGGGTCGCGAGGACGCCGAGCTCGTCGGTGGGGAAGTAGCCGCCCTGGATCAGGAACGATGATCCGCGCGCCTTGTCGTGCGCGGCCGACTCGAACGTCCCCTGGCCGCCGAGCAGCGCGTACGTCGGACCCTGGCGCCACAGCGGGGCGCGCCGCAGCTCGCGCCACGGCCCCTCCGCCGAGCGCACGCTGCCGTGATCGGCCCAGCTCGCGAGCTGCGGATCGAGCCAGGCGAGCGGCACGACCGTGTAGCCGCCGTCGCGCCCGTAGAGGTGGACCGGGTGCATCGGGTGCAGGGCGACGTCGCCGTCGAACCGCGAGCCCTCGATCGCGATCACGACGAACATCGCGAGCACGGCCATGACGATGATCGCGACCGCGGCGTCCTTGCCGCTGCTGGCCTGGCCGCCGCCGCCGCCGCCGCCGGTCTTGATGCCGCCGCCGCCGCCGCCGACCGGGTGCGGGCGGGGACCATAGGTGATGCTGCCACCCACGTTGCCGGAGACGTTGATCGATGGCACGAAGATGACCTCGGTGGAGCCGTCGACGCGCTCGGCCGGGGGGCCATCGCCGTCGTGCAGCTCCTGGTCGACCCGCACCGCCTGGCCGCGGGTCTGCGGCGGCGTGGCGGCGAGCCGGACGAGCTCGGCGCTGGAGATGCGGTAGCTGCTCGACGCGCACCCACCGGTGATGACGGTCGCGATCAGGAGGGGCGAGACGACGCGGTGGAGCAGGCGCATGGGGTGCCAGTATCGCAAACAAGACTCGTGCCGTCCGTGATCCGGGTCGTACAGGTCAGATTCGGTGGGCCCCTGTCGTCCGCGGGACACCATCCGCTCCCCCCCTGTGTCCGGCACGCTACATTCGGGCGATGCCGGGCATGACTCCGGTCGACCTCGCGACGCGGATGGACGACTTCGATCGCGAGGTCGTGGCCACGCCGGGGATCGATCGCTTCTGTTCGGCGAGCGCCTGGATCCTCGCGGCGTCGGCGGCGCTGATGCCGCCGCGGGCCGCCTTCTGCTACCAGGGCGACCACGGCTACTTCGCCGCGATGCGCGGCGTGCATCCCGCCGGGTTTCCGTACCTCGAGCCGGTCGAGCTCGCCTGGGGCCTCGCGGCGCCGCTCGTCGGGCGCGATCCCGCAGCGCTCGTCGCCGACGTCGTGGCGCTGCTCGCGGGGCGGCGCGACTGGCAGCTCGCGATCCTGTCGGGCATGGCCGCCGACGGACCGCAGCACGCGGCCCTGATCGCGCAGCTCCCGGCGCGCTGGGAGCGCCGGCACGGGACGCCGACCCTGCGGCACGTCGCCTCGCTCGACGGCGGCCTCGACGGCTACCTGTCCCGGCGCTCGCGCGAGCTCCGCAAGTCGATCCGCAAGTCGCTGCGCGCGGCCAGCGAGGCGGGGCTCACGTTCGAGGCCGTGCGCGCGCCCGAGGCCGACGCCGCGGCGCTCTACGAGCGGATCCAGCGCGTCGAGGTCAACAGCTGGAAGTCCCGGGACGGCGTCGGCATCTCGGCCGGGCCGATGCGCGCGTTCTACCAGCTCATGCTGCCGCGGCTGTGCGCGACCGGCCAGCAGCGCACGATCTTCGCTCGCCTGGCGGATCGCGACGTCGGCTACATCCTCGGCGCGGTGTTCGAGGGTGAGTATCGCGGGCTGCAGTTCTCCTACGACGACGACCTCGCCGCGTACGGCATCGGGGGCTTGCTCCAGTACCACCAGGTCCGCGAGCTGTGCGACGCCGGCGTCGGGCGCTACGACCTCGGCACCGAGATGGACTACAAGCGCCACTGGGCCGAGGCAACGATGGCGACCGAGATGCTCGTCGTCGTCCGCTGATCCCCGCAACGCCGCGCCGGTTTGTTTCACCCACCCGCGGGACCCCCTATGATGCGCGCCTATGGCTCGTTCTCCGCTGTTCCGAACCGTTCGTCGGCTGCTTCGCCTCGCGAACGCGAAGCGTCTCGGCATCGATCCCACCACCGCGCCTACCGGCCCCTCCCGCCGGGACGTGTTCCGGGGGGCGCTCGCGACCGCCGCGCTCGCGCCGCTGGTCGCCGCGTGCGGCGACAACGCCTCCGCGATCAACAACCCACCGATCGCGATCGTCGGTGGTGGTATCGCGGGGCTGTCGTGCGCGTACTTCCTCAAGCTCGCGGGCGTGCGGGCCGACGTGTTCGAGGCGTCGATGCGGTTCGGCGGGCGCATGTACACGCAGCGCGAGGGCCTCGACGGCCAGCTCTGCGAGCTCGGCGGCGAGCTCGTCGACAGCGACCACGTCGTGATGCAGGCGCTCGCGCAGACCCTCGGGCTCCAGCTCGACGATCTGATCTCCGAGACCGCCGACCTCACGCAGGACATCTTCCACATCGCCGGCAGCGTGCAGCCCGACGCGACGATCGTCGCGCAGTTCGAGCCGGTCGCCGCCAAGATGGCGACGGCCGTCATGATGGGCGACGCCGACG
>JAPLLF010000040.1 GCA_026387715.1 Pseudomonadota bacterium | reverse complement strand
AGCACGTCGTCGGCCCACAGGCGCGCCGCGTGGACCGGCGCGAGCGGCGGCCCGGCCGTGAGCCGCAGGTGGACGAGCCGCACCAGCGACCGCCGATCGAGCGTCGGCGCCGCGGTCACCACGTCCTCGACGCGCTGCTCGAGCCTGCCGAGCGCGTGCCGCAGGACGAGCTCGACGTGCAACGTCGTCACCGCGCGGTGCTGCCGCGCGAGCCGATCGAGCAGCCGATCGAGCGGCGCGGTCAGCGCGAACACCAGGCTGTCGACGTTGGTCTCGTCGTCGTCGAACTGCAGCCGCTCGTCGGGCGTGACCGGCGCGGCGACCGGCACCAGCGGATCCCAGCGCTCGCCCGCCGCGAGCTGGTAGAGCCGATGGGCCTCGCGCCCGAACCGCTCGAGGATCCCGCCGCCGGGCAGCCGCACCATCTGGCCGACCGTCGTCACGCCGAGGCGGGCGAGCGCGTCGCGCAGCTTCGGGGCGAGCTCGAGGCGCGCGAGCGGGACCGCGCTGGCGATCCGACGCTCGTCGGCCTCGCTGCGGGAGACCGTCACGCCGGCGCGCGTCGCGCGCGCGATCGCGAACGTCGCGAACCGCGAGTAGCCGACGACCACCGCGCCGGTGTAGCCGTGATCGGCGATCACCTTCGCGATCGCCATCGGCCACGCCGCCTCGCCGATGAAGATCCGCGCGAGGCCATCGCCGTCGAGCCAGAACGTCCCCTCGGAGCCCGCCGCGCCGGGCTCGACGCGCGGCGACAACGCCGCGAGCGCGGTGCGCAGCTCGCGGATCGCCTCGTCGATCATCGGCGCGGGGACGAGCCGCGCGCGCAACCCCACGCACAGCGACAGCGCGTGCGCGTAGCGCTGGCCGACGAGCACGCCCGCCCGCCGCGCCTGCTCGCACGCCCACAGCACGAGGCCCTGCGGGCGATCGTCGTCGATCACGACCACGGGGTGCGCGCGCGCCGCGGGCTCGCGCCGCCACACGATCTGGAGCGGAAACGCCGGAAGATCGAGACAGGCGACGATCACTGGACATACGTTCAGCTCAACGATTCTCCATGTCAATCCGCGAGGTTCATCCGGAGAGAATCCGGAGAGATCCCGGCACGATGGGGGCATGTCCAAGCTGCAAGATCAGGTCGTCGTGATCACCGGCGGGTCGGCCGGGATCGGCGCCGCGCTCGCGGAGCTCATCGCCACGCGCGGCGCCAAGGTGGTGATCGCCGCGCGCCGCGAGGCCCCGCTCGCCGAGGTCGCGGCGCGGATCGGCGAGCGCGCGCTCGCGGTGGTCGCCGACGTCACGGTGCGCGCCGACAACGCGCGCCTGCGCGATCGCGCGCTCGAGCGGTTCGGCCACATCGACGCGTGGGTGTGCAACGCCGGCCGCGGCATCTCGCGCCCGGTGCTCGAGCTCACCGACGAGGACCTCGACGACATGATCACGACCAACGTGCGCTCGCTGCTCTACGCGGCGCAGGCGATCGTGCCGCACTTCAAGGCGCGCAACGCCGGTCACCTCGTCTACGTGTCGTCGATGCTCGGCCGGCTCCCGCTCGCGACGATCCGCAGCGCCTACAGCGCCGCGAAGGCCGCCGCCACCTCCCTGGTGACGAGCCTGCGGCTCGAGCTCGCGGCCTCCGCGCCCAGCGTCCTCGCCAGCACCGTGTTCCCGGGCGTCGTCGCGACCGAGTTCGGGATCCGCGCGCTGCACGGCGGCGGCGACTCGCGCACGCTGCCCGGCGCGCAGCCCGTCGCCGAGGTCGCGACCGTGATCGCCGATCACCTCGAGACGCCGCGCGCCGAGGCCTACACCCGCCCCCAGCTGCGCGAGCTGATGGCGCGCTACTACGGCGCGGACGACGTCGGCGTGCTCGAAGCACAGCCGCCGTTCACGCGGTAGCGCGAGCGCGCCCCCCGGTCGGGCACCCGGGCGCGATATCCTCGGCGGATGAGCGGTGCCGAGCCCCCGAACGGATACACGATCGTCGCGCCGCGCAGCGCGGATGCGGCCACGCCGCCCGTCGATCGCGCGGAGTCGCGTCCCGACTCGCTGATCGGGCGCTATCGCATCCTGCGGATGATGGGCCGCGGCGGCATGGGCGAGGTGCTCGTCGCGCACGACGCGCAGATCGGCCGCGACGTCGCGGTCAAGCGGATGCGCGCGGCGAACCCGAACGAGCGCCAGATCTCGCGCTTCCTGCGCGAGGCGTCGATCCAGGGGCGGCTCGAGCATCCCGCGATCGTGCCGGTCCACGAGATCGGGCGCGACGCCGACAACATGCCGTTCTTCGCCATGAAGCGGGTGTCCGGCACGACGCTGTCGAAGATCATCGTCGCGCGGACCGGCGATCCCGAGCACGTGCCGCAGCAGCGCGTGCTGCGCGCGTTCGCCGAGGTGTGCATCGCCGTCGAGTTCGCGCACGTGCGCGGCATCGTCCACCGCGACCTCAAGCCGGACAACATCATCCTCGGCGACTTCGGCGAGGTGTACGTCCTCGACTGGGGCGTGGCGAAGGTCCTGGGAGAGTCCGACGGCGACTTCGCCGACGTCGGCAGCGGCAGCGGCGAGCACGCGACCGTCGCGGGCACCGCCGTCGGCACGCCCGGCTACAGGTCCCCGGAGCAGGTGCGCGGCGAGTCGATCGACGCGCGCGCCGACATCTACACGCTCGGCTGCATGCTGTTCGAGATCCTCGCCGGGGTGCCGCTGCATCCGTCGGGGCGCGCGGTGCAGCAGAGCACGCTCGCCGGGATCGACGCGCGCCCGTCGGTGCGCGCGCCAGACCGCGAGGTCCCGCCGGAGCTCGACGCGGCGTGCGTGGCGGCGACCGCGCTCGACGTCGACGCGCGCATCGCGACGGCGCGCGAGCTCGGCGAGCGCGTGCTCGAGTACCTCGACGGCGATCGCGATCTCGCGCTGCGTCGCCAGCTCGCGCAGGCCCACCTCGATCG
>JAPLLF010000269.1 GCA_026387715.1 Pseudomonadota bacterium | reverse complement strand
GATGACTACGAAGCGTGGAGACTCCTGGTGGAAACTCTCAAGGAGGCCGAGCGCACGCAAGCGACTCATCTCGGGAACGTGCTCGCGCCGGACCTCGCGACCCGATTCCAGGCGCTCGTCGGTCCTCGGTACACCGGCATCGCGCTCGGTCCACACCTCGGTCTCGAGGGGATCGTCGCGGCGGGTGGTCGTCGCGATCTCGAGCGGTTATCGATTGGCACGCGCGAGCAGCTCTCGACGCTCTTCCGGCTCTGCCTCGCCGAGCGTCTGGGCACCGCGTTGTTACTCGACGACCAGCTCGTGCAAAGCGACCCCGATCGCCTTCGTTGGTTCCGTCGCGCACTACGAGAGACCACGAAGACCGGCGTGCAGATCGTAGTTCTCACATGCCGCCCGGACGACTATCTCGAGCCAGCCGAAACACTACCCCCGCACATCATCGACCTCGCGGTGGTGGTGAAGGAGACCTGATTCCACCGGGCGGAACGGTCGATCATGGAACGCGATGCACGAGCCCAATTAGTCACCGATTAGTCACCACCAAGAGCCAAATGAGGCTTGGGCCCTTCTCATGAGACCAACACGGTAAGGGTCCTTCGGCAGCGAGTCGCGGCCACGTAGAGGATGCTTTGGTCGCGCGGATCGCCCGTCGGCGCGGCCGACTTCGTCATGTGCATAATCACATGCGTGAAGTCGAGACCTTTCACGCGGTGCATGGTTGCGACGCGGACACCGGGGCCAACGCTATCGCCATCGAGGATCGTGTGCGCAATGGCGGCGCCATCGAGTGCGGCAGCGTAGGCATTGACGCGCTGCTTGGTCTTGGCAACGACCGCAATCTCCTCGGGCGGCGTAGTCTTGGTCAACTCGCGAATGTGCGCGAGGAGGAACGCGGTCTCGGCGGCGGATGACGCGAACGTTCGCAAGTCGGGCTCAGGGCCGGTATAGAGCGAGCGATAGCCGACCGTGCTGTCTGAGTCGCCATCGAGATCGTCAACTTCGACGCCAGCCAGAAGCTTGGTAGCCCAGCGGAGGACCTGCTCGGTGGTGCGGTAGTTGATCTTGAGCCGGTACGAACGACCTCGGATGTTGATTCCGAAATGGCTGAGCGCAATCGGCCTGCCGTAGATGCGCTGGTGCGCGTCGCCCGTGATGAACAGGCTGTTGTCTTTCTGCGGCGCGAGAACGCGCAGCAAACGCCATTGCTCGGGGTCGATGTCCTGGGCCTCATCGACTACGATCGCTCGGTATTGCGTCGCGCCGGTCTGCTCGATGTGTTGGCGTACCTTGCGGACTACGTCGGTCCAGTCGACCAGCTTGCGGCGGTCCAGCTCGGCGCGATACGCGGCTAGGCCCTCCCACACCGCGGCGCGCTCGGCGCGTTTGAGCGTCTTGGGGCTGCCAGCGCGTGATGCCTTGAAATAGGCGTCGCGTGTGGTGATGCCGTGGAACAGGATGACCGCGTCCCATTCGGTCTTGTAGTCAACCTCGGTCCAGTCGAGTGCAGTGTCCTTTCGGAGTGCGGCGGCCCAACACTCGGCCTCCTGCGCCGGGCTCACTGTTACGAGGCGGCCCTGCCGATGGTCCACGAGACCGACTGACTGATGGACATCGAGCTGGTGACGGTGATGTCGCAG
>JAPLLF010000467.1 GCA_026387715.1 Pseudomonadota bacterium | reverse complement strand
CGGCCGACGACCAGCGCCTCGAGGCGCTCGTGGTCGCGCCTGGCCTGGTGCCGCTGGCGCGCGATCTGCTGTCGGAGCTGCGTGACCATCGCGTTGAACGCGCTCGCGACCAGGCTGATCTCGTCGGATCCGGACGCATCGAGCGGCGGGACCTTGAGGTTGCCCTCGGCCACCTCGCCGGCCACGACGGCGATCGCCCGGAGGCGACGCGTGATCCGACCGGTGATCCACCAGGCGAACACGAGCCCCATGGCGAACGCCGCGACCGCTGCGAGCGCGGCCGTCCGGTAGGCGGAGACGCGCGCCTCCTCCAGCGAACGCGTCGAGAGCTGGATCACGAGCAAGCCCTGCGCCCCCTCGAGGGGATGCACGCCGGTGATCGCGGTGATCCGCCCGGCCGTCGCCAGGACGCGGTCCGAGACGGGGCCGATCCTGGCCACCCACGGCGAGACATCGCCGTGCTCGTAGAGCGGCTCGTGCCGGTCGCCATAGAGCACGATCGCCGTGACGTCCGCATCGGCCAGGACCGATCCCAGCACCTCGCTCGCGGTGGCGCGGTCCGAGAACGCGACCGCCGACCTCGCCTGCCGGCCGATGAGCGCCCCGTAGGTCGCGGCCTTGCTCCGGAGGTGCTCGGTCAGCGAAGCGACGTGCTGGGTGGTCTGGGAGGTCGTCAAGAACACGATGACCCCGGCGACGAGCGCCACGATCAGCGCCATCAGCTTCTGACGGATCGTCAGGCTGGGTCGCCTCATCGGGACCTGCGCCGGCCAGCTGGCAGTGCGTCAGCAACGACTGCGAGCCGGACCAGCTTCGGGTGAGCTGTCCGCATCTGACTCATCTGAAATCGGCCGCCATCCGCAGCTACCAAGACGGGGTGACAGATTTTTCGCACTCATCGGATTTCCTACGAAGACGACCGTCATCTTCGGTAAGACCACCTACCTGCGGCCGAGCTTGATCGGTCGATCGGTGGGAGGTGGCTCGGGCGGTGGCGCCGCCGCCGAGCTCGAGCACTCCGAGCCGGTGTCGCGCGTGATCTGCGCGCGCAGCGACATGGTGTGGTCGAGCCACACGCGCTGCACCTCGGGCGCGACCTGCAGGTCCACGAGCACGTCGGCGAGCACCTTGAGCCGGCGCGCGAAGTGGCCGCCGAAGATCGTGTGCTGCGCGTGCGCCGCGCGCATCGAGCGCCCGGTGTAGGGGATGCCCTCGGCGCCGAGCAGGTTCGCGGCGAACTCGAACTCCTTGTCGATCAGCCGCTGGCGATCCTTGCCGACGAACATGAAGCCGATCATCACGTCGTCGAACACGCGGCGATAGAACTCGGTGACGACCGCACGCAGCGCCTCGCGGGTGATCTGGGTGCCGAACAGCGGCGGGTCGTGTGGATGCTCGTTCATGGACTCGTGACCTCGACGATCTGGCCGGTCAGCGCGGTGGTGCCCGACAGGGTGTCGATCGCCGCGGGGTCGAGGATGTCGTTGACGCTCACGCCCGGCACGGCCGCGGCCACGCCCAGCCGCGTGCCCGCGCGGTCGTGCCCCCACCCGTGCGGGATCGACACGACGCCGCGCATCACCTCGTCGGAGATCTCGACGGGGAGCTCGATCGCGCCCCGCGCGGTCGCCACCCGGGCGGGGGCGCCGTCGACGAGCCCGCGCGCCGCCGCGTCGTCGGGGTGGATCAGCATCGTGCAGCGCACCGGCCCCTTCACCAGCCGCGGGGTATTGTGCATCCACGAGTTGTTGCTGCGCAGGTGACGCCGGCCGATCAGGACGAGGCCCTGCCCCGTCGCCACGGTCCCGAGCTGTGCCGCGGTGGCGTCGAGCCGCGCGAGATCCGCGAGGTACACCGCGGGCGCGAGGTGCACGCGCCGGTCCGCGGTCGCCAGCCGTCCTGGGAGCCGCGGCTCGAGCGGGCCCAGATCGACGCCGTGCGGCTGCGCCACGAGCTTGGCGAGCGACAGGCCCCCGCGCCCGCGCCGCAGGCCGTGCGGGCCCAGGCGCAGCCCGATCGCGACGATCGCCTCGGGCCCGAGGGTGCCGAGCGCCGCCGCGGCCAGCTTGCCGGCGCCGCCGAGCCGCAGCCGCGTCCACAGCGCGAGGCAGATCTCCCAGTCGTGGCGCGCGTCGGCCGGGCGCGCGAACGTCGCCGGCGAGTACTTCGCGACGTTGCGCACCGCGAACGCGTTGAGCGCGAGGTCGTAGTGCGAGCGCTCGAGCGGCGACGCGGGCGGCAGGATCACGTGCGCGTGCCGCGTCGTCTCGTTGAGGTACGGATCGATCGACACCATGAAGTCGAGCTGCGCGAACGCGCGCTCGAGCCGCGGGCCACCCGGCAGCGACAGCGCGGGGTTGCCGGCGCTCGTGATCAGCGCGCGGATCTGGCCCGGGCCGGGCGTCTCCAGCTCCTCGGCCAGCGCGGTCACCGGCAGCTCGCCACCGAACTCCGGCTTGCCGCTGACCCGACTGGACCACCGCGCGAACCCGCCGTCGAAGCCGAGCAGCGCGGCGAGCGAGCCGAGCGGGCCGAGCGGCTCGATCGGATCGATCGCCGGGGTCGTGAACATCAACCCGCCCGTGGTGTCGAGGTGGCCGGTCACCGCGTTGACGGCGTAGACGAGCCACGCCGCGAGCCCGCCGTGCGCCTGCGTGCAGAGGCCGATGCGCCCGTAGAGCACCGCGCGTGGCGTCGTCGCGAGCGCGGTCGCGAGCGCGCGGATGTCGGCGGCGGCGATGCCGGTGAGCGGGGCGGCACGCTCCGGGGACCACGCCGCCGCTGCCGCGCGCAGCTCCACGATCCCGGTCGCCGGGTGTGTCACGCGATCGAGCCCCGCCGCGAAGATGTGGTGGAGCATCGCGAGCAGCAGGATCGCGTCGGTCCCGGGGCGCAGGAAGTGATGCTGATCGGCGCGCGCCGCGGTCTCGGACCGCCGCGGATCGACGACGATCACGCGCCCGCCGCGCTCCTGGATCGCGCCCAGCCGGCGCTTGACGTCGGGCGCCGTCATGATCGAGCCGTTCGACGCGAGCGGGTTGGCGCCCAGGCAGACGAACAGGTCCGTCCGATCGATGTCGGGCACCGCCATCAGCAGCTGGTCGCCGAACATCTGCAGCGCCGCGAGCATGTGCGGCAGCTGGTCGACCGAGGTCGCCGAGTAGAGGTTCTTCGTGCCGAGCGTGCGGAGGAAGAGCTGCCCGTAGGTCAGGAGGCCGAGGTTGTGCGCGGTGGGGTTGCCCTGATAGACGGCGACCGCGTCGCGACCGTGCGCGGCGCGGACCTCGCGGATCCGGCGCGCGACGAGGTCGAACGCGTCTTCCCACGCCAGCTCGCGCCAGGCGGTGCCCTCGCGGACCATCGGCCGGCGCAGGCGATCGGGATCGGGATGCAGGTCGCCGAGCGCCGTGCCCTTGGGGCAGATGTAGCCACGGCTGAACGGATCCTGCTCGTCGCCGCGCACCGAGACGACCTGATCGCCGTCGGTCGTGATCGCGACGCCGCAGGTCGCCTCGCACAACGGACAGGTTCGATACACCGTGGTCGGCACGGGACGACCATAGCGCAGCGCGCGCCGTCATTTCAGGTTCATACTCGCCCGCGCATGGAGGCCCAGCTCACCGTCGCGCAGCTGCTCGCGCTGCACCCGTGGCCGAGCGCGTACGCGGCGCACAAGCGGATCGAGCACCTGTGGGTGTTCGAGCTGCCCGGTGACGCGGTGGCGTTGTGGCCGCACATCGCCGACACGTCGCGGATGAATCGCGCGCTCGGGACCGCGGAGATGACGTTCACCGAGGTCGCGGGCGAGCGCCACGGCGAGGCGAAGCCGGGTGGCGTGCGCCACGCCTGGGTCGAGCAGCCGTGGGACTGGGTCGCCAACCAGTGGCTCACCTGCACGCGGATCTACACGCGCGGCTTCATGACGGTGATGTACGCGATCCATCACCTCGAGCCGTGCAGCGTCGGCACCCGCGTCTACGTCTACTTCGGCGCGATCCCCCGCGGCATGTTCGGCAGCGCCGCGCTCCGGCTCGGCTTCCCGACGCTCGAGAAGGCGTATCGACGGGTGCTGCCCGCGCTCGCGGCCCAGCTCGATCGGCTCAGGCCCGACGTCCTGCTGGCGCCCCCACCGCTGCTCACCGACGACGCGCAGGTGCGGCTGCGCCAGGCGCGCGCCGCCCTCAAGGCGCTGACGCTCGACCCGACCGCGATCGACACGCTGCTCGACTGGATCGCCACCGGCGACGATCCGGATCTGCACCGCATCCAGATCCGCGAGCGCGCGCGCGTGTGGAAGCTCGACGAGCAAGAGCTCCTGCGCGTCGCGCTGCACGCCACCCGCGCGGGCCTGCTGACGCTGTCGTGGGACACGGTGTGTCCCCACTGCCGCGGCGTGCGCGACGCCAACGCCTCGCTGTCGTCGCTCCAGGCCGCGGCGACGTGCGGGCCGTGTCAGGTCACGTTCTCGACCGACACGCCGGAGACCGTCGAGATCACGTTCCGCGTCCACCCGTCGATCCGCGACGTCGCCGATCAGGTCTACTGCAGCGCCGAGCCCGCGAAGAAGGAGCACATCCGCGTGCAGCGCACGCTCGCTCCCGGCGAGGCGATCACGCTCGCGCCGGGACTCCCACCCGGGCGGTACACCGTGTGGGGTGGGCGACGCGGCGGGTGGTACCTCGACGTCCACGATCACGGCCCCGACGTCGTCACCTGGCAGGCGCTCCCCCAGGGGACCATCGTCGAGGGCTCGCCGCGCGCGCGCGTG
>JAPLLF010000255.1 GCA_026387715.1 Pseudomonadota bacterium | reverse complement strand
GGCGATGAAGGATCTGCTCCCGCACGTCACCCTGCTGACGCCGAACGCGCGAGAGCTCGAGATCCTCGTCGGCGCCGACGTCCGATCACTCGGCGATGCGGTGGCGGCCGGCAAGCGGATCCTCGACAAGCTCGGCGTCGCGGTGCTCGTCAAGGGTGGCCACCTCGGCGGCGCGGCGTCGCCGGATGTCCTCGTCGAGCACCTCGGGATCACCCAGCTGGCGGGCGCGCGGATCGAGGGCGGAGAGGACGAGCACGGCACCGGCTGCGCGCTGTCGTCGGCGATCGCCGCGCACCTCGCGCTCGGCGAGCCGCTGCTGGAGGCCTGTCGCGCGGCCAAGCGCTTCGTCGCCGCGCGGATCGCCGCGCCGGCGCGCCCGGGCCGCGGCGCGGCCTCGGTCGTCTAGCGATAGGGTGGGACGTCGGCCTCGTAGTCGATGTCCTCGGTCATCAGCGCCGGGTGCGCGGGGATCCGCTCGACGTCCACGCAGTACCACTCGACGAACCCACACTTCTTGCAGATATACATCTCGAGCAGGCCCATGCCGGCGAGCTCGATCTCGAGCGGTAGCGTCCAGGTCGCGCCGTTCAAGTGACGCATGCGGGGCTTGAACGTCGCGTACATCGGCGCCGACACCTGCCCGATTCCCTCGCGCGCGGCGCTGTGCTCGCGCGGGATCACGCGCATGAACTTGCGGCCGCTGCAGCGCGTACACGGGGCCGCCGGGCGCCGCGACGGTGGCATCGGGATCACGCCGACGACGCTCGCGCACCGCGCGCACGCGGCCGCGGCGACCTCCTGCGCCGACACGATCGGGACGTGCGGCGTGGCAGGCGAGGCCGAGCACCCGGATCAGCGACCTCGTCGCCCGGATCGACGCCCAACTGCCGCGCGAGACGATCGAAGGCGCCACGGTCGCCGAGCGCGAGGCCACGTGGGAGCGGCTGGCCGATCGGCGCGATCCCGCGGACCTCTCGAAGCTGCTGCATGCCCCGTGGCCGCCCCACGCCAACGTCGCGACCATCCGGGTCCGGTGGCTCGAGCAGTGGCCGCCGTCGCCGCGGATCACGCACCTGCTGCTGGCGCTGGGCGAGCGCGCCGAGCTGGCGGGGCGCTCGATGCACACGCTGCTCCGGCGCATCGTCAGGCTCGCGCTCGCGCAGGACGATCCCGCGGTGACCCGATTCCTCGCGCGCGTCGCCGAGACCGGCACGCCGGCGATGCAGCTCGCGCTGCGGGCGACGCTCGCCCGCAAGCAGCGTCCGCTCGAGCCGACGTTCGCAGCCGACGAGGCCGCGGCGCTCGCGGCGCTCGAGGCGACGTTCGTCGTGCGCGATCGCGGCACCCGCGACGCGCTGCTCGCCGCGATCTACGCGGCCCCGCAAGACGACGGCCCGCGCGAGGTCTACGCCGACGTGCTCGTGGAGGATCACGATCCTCGCGGGGAGCTGATCGCGCTGCAGCTCAAGCGTGCGCGCGGCGATCGCGGCACGCGCGCGCGCGAGCAGGCCCTGCTGCGCGAGGCCGGTCGCGCGTGGTTCGACGGCCTCGATCGCGAGTCGGCGACGGACGTCGAGCTGCGCCGCGGGTTCCCGGCGCGGGCGCGCGTGCGCCAGGCCGTGTTGTCCTCGCCGGCGTGGGCCACCGTCGAGACGCTCCTGGTGGACGCGGCGTTCGTCGGGGGACCGTCGCTGCGCGGGCTGCGCAAGCTGTGCGGCGTGTTCGCCGATCAGCTCGAGCGGATCGCGCTGCCGAACCCCGAGCTCGACCTGCTCGCGGTCGTCGGGGCGCGGCTCGATGCGCGGACCGCGCTCGCGCCGACCACGCTGGCGCTGCGCAGCCCGCGCGGCAACCGCGCCTGGCTCGACGAGGTCGCGCGCTCGCTCGAGGACCTGGCGAAGCTGCCGCTCGGTCGCCGCGCGACGACGCTGGCGCTCGACGGGACGGTCGATCAGCTGCCGGCGGGGCTCGACGCGATGGCGCGCGCGCCCCAGCTCACCCGACTCGAGCTGTCGACGTGGGCGACCGAGGATCGCCCCCCGCTCCGGTGGAGCGTGATGTTCGACGCGCCGCGCGGGCACCTCGTGCTGGCGTGGCATGGCCGCGACGACCTCGACACGTTCGTCGCGCTGCCGACGCCGCTCCGCCGGCTGTCGGCGCAGCACGTCGGGCGGATCCGCTCGCTCGAGGTCGTGGCGCCGCCGCGGCTCGAGCCGACGTACGTCGCGCTCACCCGCGACAAGGTCCGCGCGCTCGTCGACAAGTGGCCTGCGATGATCGCCGCCCGGATCCTGCTATAGAGGAAGCATGCACGTCTTCGTCACCGGCGCGACCGGGTTCGTCGGCAAGCCGCTCGTCGCGGCGCTGCTCGCGCGGGGCGATCGGGTCTCCGCGATGTCGCGCAGCGCGGCGCGCGCGGCGGTCGCGCTCGGCGCGCACGCGGCGCTCGTGATCGTGGAGGGCGACCTCGAGCAGCCCGGGGCGTGGAGCGCCGCGCTCGCAGGCGCGGACGTGGTGGTGCACCTCGCGGGCGAGCCGGTCGCGGGCAAGCGCTGGGACGCGCGCCAGAAGCAGGTGATCCGTGACAGCCGGGTCGAGGCGACGCGCGCGCTCGTCGAGGCGATCGCCGCGCTTCCCGCCACGGCCGTCGGCGGGCGGCCGCGCGTCCTGGTCTCCGCCTCGGGCACCGACTATTACCCGGCCGTCGTCGACGCGTTCGACGCCGACGACGACGTCATCGAGACCACCCCGCCCGGCGAGGAGTTCCTCGCGCGCGTGTGCCGGGACTGGGAGACGGAGGCCACGGCGGCCGAGGCAGCCGGGCTGCGCGTCGCGCGGCTCCGGATCGGCGCGGTGCTCGCGCGCGGCGGCGGCGCGCTCGACAAGATCCTGCCCTCGTTCAAGCTGTTCGCGGGCGGCAGCGTGGGCACCGGCAAGCAGTGGTTCTCGTGGGTCCACCGCGACGACGTGCTCGCGGTGCTGCTGGCGGCGACCACGGACGCCCGGTTCTCCGGCGCGTTCAACGTCGTCGCGCCCGGAGTGACCCGCTATCGCGAGTTCGCCAAGGTGCTCGGCGCGCGCCTGCACCGACCGTCGTTCTTCCGCTTGCCGGGGTTCGTGCTCAAGCTCGCGGTCGGCGAGTTCGCGACCGCCATCCTCGACGGGCGCAAGGTCGTCCCGCGCGCGCTCGAGGCGCTCGGCTTCACGTTCAAGTTCCCGGAGCTCGACGCGGCGCTCGCCCAGTGCCTGTAAGATGCCTGTAAGCTGCCTGTGAGGCCGGGACCCGCTCGGGTCAGTCGAGCTCGAACTCCGCGTGGACGATCGTGATGATGTCCTTCTCGAACGCGGTGGTGTCGTTGTTGCCCTCCTCGGAGGTCTCCGTCGAGTTCGCCGGGTTGATGTTGATGATGCCCATGTCGGCGTCGATCAGCTTGCCGATCTCGGCGCCGCCCGCGTTCTTGATGATGTTGCTGGCGCGCGCGCGCGCGTCCTTGCCCGCGGCGGCCAGCATCTCGACCTTGAGCTCGCCCAGCCGCGTGTAGAAGTACGACGGATCGCTCGACGCGATCGTCACGCCCTGCTCGAGCAGCGAGGTGATCTCGCGCGACGCCCGCTCCACCCGCGGCACGTCGGTCGAGCGCACGATGATCGCCTCGCGCGTGACGAAGCCCTTCGGCGTCTTCTTCTCGATCCGGGTCGGGACCGTGGTGCCAGGCAGCACCTTGAGCTCCTCGGTGACGTCGAACTCCTCCTCGAAGCTCGTCGACTGCGGCTGGATGTCGGCGTCCTTGATGCCCTGCGCGACGAGGAACGCGACGGCCCGGTCGCGATCGGCGCGCAGCTGCTTGTACGCCGTCGTGCGATCCGGCGCGTGCGCCTCGATCGACGCGGTCCACTCGATGAGGTCCGACACGATCCGCTTGCGCGCCGACCCGGTGACCTTGATGTTGCGCTTGGCGGGCTTCACCTTGATCGACTCGTAGGTGTGGGTGACGAGGGACGTCGACCACACCATCGCGGCCGCCAGCGCGATCAGCCCGAGCGGGCGGAGGTCGGGCCATCGCCCGACCCGGGGCGGTTCACCCATTGCGACGAGATTTTCCATACGCCGCGAACGCGCGGGCGCACGGGGCTATTCACTCGAGCTGATATTTCTGCACGAGCCGGATGAGGTTCCTCCGGGACACCTTGAGGTCCTCGGCGGCGCGCGTCTTGTTGCCGTGGTGGCGACGCATCGCCTGGGCGATCATCTTGCGCTCGAGGGCCTCGACCGCCGCCGGCAGCGAGCCGTCGATCGGCTCGTCGTCCGCGGGCGCGCGCTCGGGTCGCTGGCGGATCCGCTGCGACAGCAGCTCCGCGGCGATGCTCGGCTCGTCGCCGGCGAGCACGACCAGCCGCTCGATCTCGTTCTCGAGCTCGCGCACGTTGCCGGGCCACGCGTACGACCGCATCAGGTTCGCGCACTCGTCCGACAGCGTCTTGGGACGGGTCGCCACGCCGCGGCGCTGGCGGCTCAGGAACGCTTCGATCAGCAGGTCGATGTCGGCCCGGCGATCGCGCAGCGCGGGCAGCATCAGGTTGATGACGTTGACCCGGTAGTAGAGATCCTCGCGGAACTGTCCGGCGTCGACCATCGCGCGCAGGTCGCGATGGGTCGCCGCGATGATCCGGACGTCGACCTTGCGGGTCTCGGTGTCGCCGACGCGGTTGAACGTGCCCTCCTGGATGACGCGCAGGATCTTGACCTGCAGCGCGGGCGACATGTCGCCGATCTCGTCGAGGAAGAACGTCCCGAGATCCGCGATCTCGAACAACCCCAGCTTGTCGGCGACCGCGCCCGTGAACGCGCCGCGCTTGTGCCCGAACAGCTCGCTGTCGAGCAGGTTGTCGTTGAACGCCGAGCAGTTCGTGACGACGAAGCGCCGATCGCGGCGGGCCGAGCCGCGGTGGATCGCGTGCGCGACCAGCTCCTTGCCGGTTCCGTTCTCGCCCTGGATCATCACCGTCGAGTCGGACGGCGCGACGCGGTCCAGCAGCGCGTAGAGCTCCTGCATCGGCGGCGCGGCGCCCAGGATCCCGTGGTAGTTCGTGCGGCGGCCGACGGGCTCGAGCGCCGCGTCGTCGGTCGCCTCGCCCTCGCGCAGCGCGGCGGCGACCTCGAGCGCCGCCTCGCCGAGCATGTGCTCGATCAACGCGAGCTCCGGCGCGGACAGGTTCGGCGCGATCACCGCGAGGCCGGAGCTGCGCGGCTCGCGCGGCGCGTCGTCGAACGGGATCGTCGCGAACGCGCACGTCTCGGTCGGGCGCTGCTCGACGAGCGTCAGCTCCAGCCCGCGGCGCGCGAGCACCGCCCGGACGTGGCGGAGCACGCGGAGGTCGAGGTTCGCCCACCAGGGCAGCCGGTCCATGGGTCTGCGATCAGTCCGGGAGATCAACGCACCAGCGTAGCGCCGAACGGCACTCGAGCCAGCCTCGCTCGTCGACATCGAGGTACGGCGACTCGAGCGTGATCACCTCGAGGCCCTGCTCGACGCCGTACTTCGTCCCGAACGATCCCGGCGTCGGGTAGCCCATGTCGTGCGCCACCGGATAGCCGCACCGCGCCGACATGTCCTGCGCGAGCTGCTCGGCGGCGCCATCCCAGTTCACCATGCGATAGCCCGCGTGCAGCGCGACGATCCGGTGCGCCCGGATCTCGTCCATGAACGCTACGAGCACCTGGGTCTCGAGCTGATCCTCGGCGGCGGCGCCGGGA
>JAPLLF010000152.1 GCA_026387715.1 Pseudomonadota bacterium | reverse complement strand
CAGTTCCGTTGTTCGCACCTGCCGCAAACAGGGTCGCCACGTCTTCGAATATCTCGTTCAGGCCGTCAACGCGAGGCTACGCAATCGCAGGCCGCCGTCGCTGCTCGTTGCTGGGTAGTGCGCCCGGTGAACGCGTACGCGGTGACCTCCCAGTCAGGATTGTAGACGTCTCCGTTGTTGTGAATGGCGGTGACGAGATCCGTCAGGCCATCTCCGTCCATGTCCATCCAGCGGTACAGCAGGTAGCTCGGGATCTTCTGCCGGACCGTCCCAGCGCAAGGCCCCTGATGTCCGTAGTGATTGTCGTAGAAGGTGTACTGGCCGTTCAGCGCACAACCCTCCAGCGGGCCCGCCGACTGCCCGGTCTTCCACGGCAATCGCGGCAACGAGATGATGGTCGGATCGAGGACGAAGCCCGCCCCGGTGTTGCGAAGCCATCGAGCGGTGCACGCCGAGTCAGGGGTCGCGCCCGTGTTGTGATTCGCGAAGATACGATCGACGAGGCCATCGCCGTCGACGTCGAGCATCATGGCCTCGACCGTGGGCGACTGTCCCATTTGCACCGACGGCTGCGTCCGAAATCCCCAGTTGAGGTTGTTCGCGATCACAACCGACGAGATGGCCTCCGGATACGAAACCGACGTGGCCTGGACGCTCCACTGCAGATCCGCAGATCCGTACGTGTAGGTGGCGCGTGGGACGCTGACCGAGGGCAGCCCGATCCCCGTCACGGCCTGATCGATCGAGGTGAGGAGGCGCACCGGCGCGTGCAGCGCGGTGCACGACATCCCGGCCGCGTCGTAGTTCAGGCTGATCGCGCGCGTGTGCTGGGCGACGCTCGGCGCGGCGGGATCGAACGCATAGACGAGGATGCGGTCCAGGTGCGACGCGCCCGAAATCCGTCGCTGCCCCGTCCGGAAGTCGATCTGCGCGCCGACGAACTGGCCCGTCGCGCAGCTCGTCGGCGGAGAGTAGCCGAAATCGATCTGGGCGAAGTGAGCCAGGCTAGCGGTGGGGTTGGCACCCCAGGAGATCCGCCGGATCCGGCACTCGTCGTCGCCGGTTTGCGAGGTCGACTCCCAGAGGTAGTCGACCTGGTTGCCGAACGCGTCGACCAGCCGGGTGATCGGCGCGAACCCGTCGTCGAACCGGCACCCCACGTTGTGAGCAGCGTCGCCGTCGCCGAAGTAGGCGATCGAGCCGTCCTGCTGGAGGACCTCCCAGCGATACGCGCTCGCGGACGGCATCCGATGGTACCGCGCGTACGACGTATCTGCCTGGGCGCGGTAGTCGAGCACGGTGTCGCCGTCCTCGGGTGCCAGGACCAGCGGTCGATCACCCGCGAGCGAGCTGGTGAACCGATCGTCCAGAGGGGCGACCGCGAGCCCTTGAATCGATTCGGTCTCACCGTCGTGGGTCCGTAGCCGGCCCTGGGACGTGTCCTCCTTGATCATCGGGAGGTTCAGGCTCCAGCCCGCCGCGATGTCGCCGTAGACCGGAGCCTGGCTGGAGTAGCTCAGCGCCAGGTGCGGCTGCATCCCGTTGCGACCCGGTGGAACCTCGATCGGATACGCGTAGTGCAGGCCACCTGTCTGGGTCGACACGCTGGCGTCGGAGGCCTTGATGTCGGAGCCCTTCGGCGGATCGGCGCCGATCACGGGCGCGCTGACCTGGAAGATGTCGCCGACCCCCGAGTAGGCCGGGAGACTCGAGATCGTACACAGCGCCATTCCGAGCGCGAGGACCCGGGTGCGCGACGAGCGCGACGAGACGATGGACTTGTTCATGGTACCTCTGGGCAACGCTGCGCCCTGCCGTTCGCGAGGAACGGAGCGAGCGCGTGCGATCGAACGAACTACTTGGAGATCCGGCAGATGGCGATCGCGTCCGCCGTCGAAGCCACGAGCGCGCAGTCGACCTGCTTCGAGGTCAACGCGTTGCACTCGTCGATGAAGCGCTCGCCGAGCGCCTGCCTCATGGCCTGCCGGTGGGCGACCGCATCCACATCAGGAGCGTCCGCGAGCCGGGTGTCGATCTCGTGGTCACGTAACGCGACACACCGGGCATGTACGTCGATCTCGCCGGGCTCGGCAGAGGTGCACGCCACGAACAACGACGGGATGACAGCCAGCCAGCGACCCATTTGCCGCTCGGCAATTGCACTCGATCGAAACACTATCCCCCCCTGAATACCGATGCGCCCGCCACCCCAACCCACACGTTGGTCACGCTTCTAGTCGAGACGACAGCGAGCCGTCAAGCGACGGCCAACCAAGCTTCGAGTTCCGGATAGATTCACCAGCACTTCTAACGAGTGTCCACTGCAGAGGACACTTCCCGAGGCCAATGTCTGGAATATTGGACACTGAACAGGGTAACAAGGGGACAAGAACCACGTTCGGCTGGAGCCAGGTGAACAACGCCAGTGACGAGCGTGTGTGGGTAAGGCGGTGGGATGATCGAGGAGCTGCAGGGCGAGGCCGCACGTGACGAACGGATGGGAGCGTCGCTGGCGACGATGCTCCTCGGAGCGCACATGGACCAGACACGAGCGCGCATCAGCGAGGGGTGGTGTGGGTCCCGGCGCTTGTGGCTAGCACTCCGGCGGCGTGACAGCTCCGAGCGCACCTGGGCCTCGAGGCCTCGCCGGCCGTGTCATCGCCAAGCGCCGGACCCACGACCCACCCTCGCTGCGCGCGAGGCGCGGGTTCTCCTCCCGGCGCCCATGCTGATCCCCACGCCCCGCGCGGCGGCGGCAGCCTCGCGGTCGTCGTCGGTGGTCGGCGTCGCGGGCGTCGCCGGGTCTGATATACCCGGGGCGATGTTCGATCCAGCCGTGTTCGCGGCGAGGCGGGAAGCGTTCATGACGGCCATCGGCCCCGACGCGGTCGCGGTGGTGTCGTCGTTGCCCGAGCGGCTGCGCAACGGCGACGCCATGCACCCGTTCCGGCAACACTCCGACCTCTACTACCTCACCGGGTTCGTCGAGCCGGACACGACGCTCGTGCTGCGCCCCGGCGCTGGGACCGACCGCACCGTGATGTTCGTGCGCCCCCGCGATCCCGAGATGGAGACCTGGGATGGCCGGCGCGCCGGCCTCGAGGGGGCGAAGGCGCGCTACGGCGCGGACGTCGCGTACCCCGTCGCCGAGCTCGAGCTGCGCCTGTGGGACCTGCTCGCGAACCACGACGAGCTGCACTTCGCGCTCGGGCTCGACGAGCGCATGGATCTCCGCATCACCGCGGCGATCGCGCGCCTGCGCCGGACCGAGAAGAAGGGGCGTCGTCCCCCACGCGCCGTCGTCGATCCGCGGCTCACGCTGCACGAGCTGCGGCTCCACAAGCGCCCCGAGGAGCTCGCGGCGCTGCGCACCGCCTGCGCGATCACCGCCGACGCGCACGTCGCCGCGATGAAGCGCGGCCGCCCGGGAACATTCGAGTACCAGCTCGAGGCGACGCTCGACTACACGTTCCGCAGCCGCGGCGGCAGCGGTCCCGGCTACGCGTCGATCGTCGGCGCCGGTGACAACGCGACGATCCTCCACTACATCGAGAATCGCTGCGAGATCATGGACGGCGACCTCGTGCTCATCGACGCGGGCTGCGAGTACGACCACTACACCGGCGACATCTCCCGCACGTGGCCGGCCAGCGGCACGTTCTCCGCCGCGCAGCGCGACGTCTACGATCGCGTGCTCGCGACCCAGGAGGCGGCGATCGCGATGGTCAAGCCGGGCGTGACGATCGACGAGATCCACACCTTCTGCGTGCGCGCGCTGACGACCGCGATGATCGATCTCGGCCTGCTCGCCGGCACGGTCGACGAACGGATCGCGGACGGCAGCTACCGCAGGTTCTACATGCACGGCACGTCGCACTGGCTCGGCCTCGACGTCCACGACGCCGGCGCCTACACGCGTGGCGGCAAGGCGCGCCCGCTCCAGCCCGGCATGGTCATCACGATCGAGCCGGGCCTCTACATCCCCCTCCACGCGGTGGAGGTCCCCGAGCGGCTGCGCGGGATCGGCGTGCGGATCGAGGACAACATCCTGGTGACCGACGACGGCCACGAGAACCTCACCATCGCCTGCCCCAAGGACGTCGCGACGATCGAGGCCCTGTGCCGGTGAGCGTGGGGGTGCGTGTGGGACTCGGTACGACTCCCACCCATCTGTAGACCCCACTTCGAGCGGGGTCCCGTTCGTAACCACTGATTCTCATTGGCGCCAAGGCTGGCACGCCACGTGGACATGTTCGGCGAGGTGAAGTCCACGATCATCCTCCTGACCTTGCTGCTGCCCATCGTGGCCGTCGCCGAGGGGAGGATCGTGATGACGGATGCCGACCGGGACGGCCTGCGGCTGGCCCGCCAGGTCGTGCTGCCCACCGGGGCGGCGGCCACGGATGGGCTCGCCGCGAGCCGCACGATCTACCTCAACCGCAACGGCGTCACGCTCAAGGTCGGCGACAACGACGCGCGGACCAACACGTCGACGATCGTGCGCGCGCCCGTGACCATCCCGCCGTGGACCACCGATCCCGGGACGTGGTCGAGCACGGTGGCCTGCGTGCGCGACATCTTCGCCCGCTTCGACGTCACCGTGGTCGAGACCGATCCGGGCAACGTGCCGCACCTCGAGGCCGTGTTCGGCGGCTCGCCGACGGCGCTCGGCCTCGACGCCACCATCGGCGGCATCTCGCCGTTCATGGCCGACTGCTCGATCATCGAGAACTCGATGGTGTTCACGTTCACCGAGGTGCTGCCGAACGACCCGCGCGTCGCGTGCGAGATCATGGCGCAGGAGATCGCGCACAGCTACGGCCTCGATCACGAGCTGCTCGCCTCCGACCCGATGACGTACCTGCCGTACGACGGCCACCGCGCGTTCCAGGACGTCGCGGTGGCGTGCGGCGAGGACACCGCGCGGCCGTGCGGCATCAACGGGAGCACGTGCCGGGCGATGCAGAACTCGGTGGCCCTGCTCGAGACGCGCCTCGGTATCTCGACCGGCGACCTCGAGGCGCCGATCCTCGGCATCACGTCGCCGGCGAACCACGCGACGGTGCCACCCGGCGTCCAGGTCCGCGCGAGCGCGAGCGACGATCGCGTCGTGACGTCCGCGCAGCTGCTCGTCGACGGCGTGCCGCTCGGCGCCGTCGTGACCGGCGCCGGCCCGTTCGTGTTCACCACCCCGACGACGATGCCGGAGGGTGCCCACGACCTCACGATCGAGGTGACCGACGGGCGCAACCTCACGGACGAGACCATCCACGTCACCGTGCGGCGTGGCGCGGCGCCGCCCACCGCCGACGCCGCGGATGGCGCCGACATCGTCGGTGGTTGCGCGACCGGCCATGGCGGCGCCGGTGGCGGCACGCTCGCGCTGCTCGCGCTCGTGGCCCGCGCGCTCAGCCGCGCGCGACGACCACGATGATCAGGACCACGACGAGCAGGACGACGACGGCGAGCCCCACGCCGATCAACGCCTGACGCGCGACCGGGCGCATGCGCGACGACGACGACGACAGCGGCGACGGCGCGGGCGGCAGGGCCGTTGGCATCCGCGGCGTGGGAGTCACCGAAGCGGGCAGCGACCCAGGTCGCGGCTGCGATGGCGTCGTGGAGGACGGGGAGGACTGAGACAGCGCCGGCGTCGGCCGCGACGCTGGCAACCGCTCTGGCGTCGGCCGCGGTGCGGGCGCTGACGTCGACGGCCTCGGCCGATCGGGCGTCGGCCGTGAGGCGGGAGCTGGGGACGGGCGCGATGCAGGCGAGCGCGTGGTCGCGCGTGGGGGCGTCGCCCGCAGGCTCGGGTCCTCGCGATCCTGGCCAGCGCGAGCGGGCCTGGATCGATCGTCGAGGATCGTCAGCACGTCGTCGAAGTCCTGGCGCGCGTCGGGGACCGTCCGGGGCGGCGGCAGCCCCAGGCTCGTCGACGACGCGTCGAAGTCGCGCTCGGGCGGCAGCTGACGAAGCGGCGGTGACTTCAGGGCCCCGAGGAGATCCTCCGCCGGGTTCTTGCCGCTCACCGTGTGCCGCTTCACGCGTGGCCGGGTCCCCGTTCCCCGGAATGGCTCGGGAGGCGGCAGCTCCGCCTGGGCCGAGACCTCGTGCGGCGAGAACACGGTCGGGGCGTCGTCGGACTCGTCGAGCGGCTCCACGAGCAACGCGTGGACCGGCTCGCTCATCAGCGTGATCGGCGCGAGGTTGGTCATCTCCGGCGCGAGCCACGGCTCGGGCTTCTTTCCGAAGAACCCGCGCAGCGTGGTCTTGATCGCCGACGGGTTCATCGCGATCGCGAGCTTGCTCGCGACGAGGTCGAGCTCGTCGATCAGCTCGTCGCCGCTCGCGAACCGGCGGTCGGGATCCTTCGCGAGCAGGCGCAGCACGAGGCGATCGATCTCCGGCGGGATCGCCGGGCGATAGGCCGACGGCGCGATCGGCACCTCGTTGACGATCGCCCCCATGCTGTCGAAGTCACTCTGCCGGCGGTAGAGCCGCCCGCGCGTGAGCAGCTCCCACATCACGATGCCGAGCGAGAACAGATCGCTGCGGCGATCGACGACGTTGCCGCGGCACTGCTCCGGCGACATGTAGCTGATCTTGCCCTTCACCGTCCCGGCGACCGTCTGGTGGCGGGCCGTCGAGGCCTTCGCGACCCCGAAGTCGACGATCTTGACGATGCCATCGTAGGTCGTCATGACGTTCGCGGGTGAGATGTCGCGGTGCACGATCCCGAGCGGGCGGCCGTCCATCCCGAGCCGCTCGTGCGCGTGCTGGAGCCCCGCGGCCGCGCCCGCGGCCGTGGTCAGGATGAAGCCGAGCGACAGCTCGAGCTTGTTCTCGTAGACGTGCTGCAGGATCGTGCGCAGCGTCTCGCCGTGGACGTACTCCATCGTGAAGAACATCGAGTCGCCGAGCTTGCCGACGTCGAAGACCTGAGCGATGTTGGGATGTTGCAGCTGCGACGCGAGGCGGGCCTCGTCGAGAAACATCTGCGCGAACGACAGGTCGTCGGCGTACTCGGCGTGGATGCGCTTGAGCACCACGTGCCGCTGGACGCCCATCGCGTTCGCCGACCGCGCGAGGAAGATCTCGGCCATGCCCCCGACGGCGAGCTTGGAGAGGATCTCGTAGCGAGTTGCCGCCTCCACCACCACCAGTGTCCGGGGGACGAAGTGTAGGCGTCAAGCCTTGCGAGCGGTGCGCACGCCCTTGGACGGGTCGATGCGCGGATCCGTGGGATCGGGGCGATACAACAAGATGGTTCGCCCGAGCACTTGCGCGACGTCGCTCTTCGTACGTGCCGCGATGGCGTCCGCGGCCTCGTCGCGCTCGACCGGGGCACCCTCGCCGACCTTGATCTTGATGAGCTCGTGGTCGGCGAGCGCCTGGTTCACGGCGTCGACCAGCCCGTCGTCCACACCGCCCTTACCGACCTGAACGATCGGCTGCAGCTTGTGGCCGAGCGCGCGGAGGTTACGACGTTGCTTACCGGTCAACACGAGCTGCCGGTCTTACCTCGCTAGGTCGAGCGTGGCAACGGGCGATGGCGGACGTCGGTCGCCCGGACCATGTAGACCACCTGCTCGGCGAGGTTCTTCACGTGGTCGCCGATCCGCTCGAGGTAGCGGCACACCGAGGTGAGCGGCAGGACGCGGGTCACCGTCGACGGGTTGCTGGCGACGTGCGCGAGCAGCTCGGCGAACAGGTTGGCGTTCACCCGATCGATCTCCACGTCGGCGGTGATCACGAGCGTCGCGCGGTCGGCGTCGCGCGCGACGAAGCTGTCGAGGGCGGCGCGCAGGTTCCGCTGGACCAGGCCGGCGAGCATGAGCAAGCTCTGATGCTGGTCGAGCGGGGGCAACGGGTTGAGCTCGCGGGCGCGCTTCGCGATGCCGGTCGCGAGATCGCCGATCCGCTCGAGATCGGTGACGAACTTGAGCGACATCGTGATGAACCGCAGATCCGAGGCGACCGGCTGACGGGTCGCGAGGATCTGCAGCGCGAGCTCGTCGATCTCGCTCTCGTCGCGATCGATCGTGGCGTCGGCGCTGATCACCTGGCGCGCGAGCTCGTCGTCTCCGTCGGCGAGCGCGCGCATCGCGGTCGCGATCTGCTGCTCGCAGCGTCCACCCATGGTGGCCAGCCGCTCGCGCAACGTGCGCAGCTCGCTCTCGAAGTCCTTGCTGGTGTGGTTGGTCATGTCGCGGCCTTTCCTTCGGTCTTCGGCAAACGAAGCCAGAAGATACTGCCACGGGGTTCGTTCGGCTCGACGCCGACCTGGCCTCCCATGCTCTCGACCAGGTGTTTCACGATCGACAGGCCCAGGCCGGTGCCCCCGGCCTCGCGCGAGCGACTCGGATCGGCGCGATAGAACCGCTCGAACACGCGCGCGCGATGCTTCGCCGCGATGCCCGGCCCGTCGTCGCGGATCTCGATCCGGACCATGTCGCCCTCGGGGCGCGCGCTCACCCACACGTGCCCCTTGGGCTGCGTGTACTTCACGGCGTTGTCGATCAGGTTCACGAGCACGAGATCGAGCGCCTTGGAGTCGGCGCGGGCGGCGAGCGCCGCGGGCACGTCGACCGCGACGGCGATCTCGCGCGCCGCGATCGGGACCTCGACGGCGGTGAGCGCCTGCTCGGCGATCGCGCCGACCGCCACGTCGCCGAGATCGAGCCGGTACTGGCCGGCGTCGAGCCGCGACAGATCGAGGAGGTCGGCGAGGATGCGCGCGAGGCGCTCGGCGTTGCGGTGCAGGCCGTCGATGAGCTTGACCGACATCACGGGGTCGTCTTTGGCGCCCGCGATCAGCGTCTCGGCGTTCGCGCGGATCACCGCGACCGGCGTGCGCAGCTCGTGCGAGA
>JAPLLF010000242.1 GCA_026387715.1 Pseudomonadota bacterium | reverse complement strand
GGCCTCCGCGATCTCTCGCGGCTCCGGCGACCTGCTACTCGGTGCTCCGACGCTTTCCGAGGTGGGACTTTCACCCACGGGAGAAGCGCAGCGAGACTTCAGCGGGTCGTTCCCGTCGTCGTCGTCACGGCGCACCATGGGACGCAGTGTATCGCGCGCGGGCTCGAATTTCGTGCGGATCCACGCGCCCGGAAGCGTAGAGTCGCGCGTGATGCGCCGCGCCGTGCTCCTGTCCATCGTCCTCGCGGCGTGCTCCTCGTGTTCCTCCGACCACACGACCGGGGTGAGCGATGCCCCGGTCGGCGCCGTCGATGCCCCGGTCGCGCCACCCGATACCGAAGCGTGCGGCGTCCGTGCCGACCACCGTGGCCTGACCCACCGGACGATCACCGCCGGGGGCCTCACGCGCACGTACCTCGTCTACCTGCCGGCGGGGAGCTCACCGACAGCGGCGATGCCGCTGCTGTTCGTGATGCATGGCTTCACCATGTCCGGCCAGAGCATGTTCGACGTCACCGAGGCGAGCAAGCTCGCCGACGCCGAGCACGTCGCGGTCGCGTTCCCCGACGGCCAGGGCGGCCCGAACACCACCGGCGCGCCGTGGAACGTCGGCGCGGACGTGTGCCCGAGCTACGGCGTGCAACCGCCGAACGCGACCGGCGACGACTTCGCGTTCCTCGACGCGATGAAGGCCGACATCTCCCAGGACCAGTGCCTCGATCGCGACCACGTCTTCATGACGGGCTTCTCGATGGGTGGCTACTTCGCGCACCACGCCAACTGCATGCGCCCGGACATCCGCGCCGCGGCTCCCGCGTCGGGGGGGACGCACGACCTCGCGAGCTGCGGCGCCGGACCCAAGCCGATCATCATCTTCCACGGCGCCGCCGATCCATTGATTCCCCCGGGCTGCGACGACCCCAACGCGATCCCGGTCGCGGGCGTCACGCCGTCGGCCAAGGCGTGGGCGATCCACAACGGCTGCTCGGCGACGACGACCGTGTCGACGTCCGTGCAGGGCGGGACCTGCGAGGCGTTCGTCGGCTGCCCGGCGAACGGCCAGGTCACGGTGTGCTCGTTCACGGCGATGGGGCACTGCTGGGCCGGCGGGCCGGTGACCGCGGGCGTCTACGCGTGCCCGGGCTACGCGCCGGCCACGGAGCTCGCGTGGCAGTTCTTCAAGCAGCACGCGTGGTGATCAGCGCCTGATCACCAGGCGCCCGCGAGGCCGGTGATCACGCCGCCGTCGACGGGCATCGCGACGACCATGGCGTCGTGATCGCGCCACGCGTGCCACGCCCACCGCGGCATCGTGTACGTGCTCGCGAGGCCAACGGGAAAGCCGAGCGCGAACGACAGCAGCCCGAGCTTGCCGTTCGTGCGGGCGGTCAGCCACACCGCGCCGCCGGCGTTGACCGCGAAGCCACCGAGGTGGTTGAGCCAGAACGTGGTGCGCTCGTGGGCGCCCGCGCGCGCGACCACCGCGCGGAGCGCCACGAGGTCCGCGCACGCATCCGGCTGCGCCGCGGGAAGCGGCGGGATGCGCAGCGGAACCACCAGCCGCGCGCCGAGGCCGAGCGCCGCCTTCGACGCGCTCGTGATCAGCGTCTCGCGCTGATCGTGGTCGTCGACGACCGCCGCGGCGATGCCCTGACCGAGCGCGGCGACGCCGAACCCCGCCGCCCACGCCCACCGCCAGGTGCTCACGCGCGCGGCCTCGCGCTCGAGCCGCGCCCGCAACGGCGCCGGATCGCAGGGCTCCGCGCGCGCCGAGCTCAGGCCGAAGCTTTTGAGGCCGCCGATCACCAGGAGGCTGCGAAGGACCACGCCGGAACCTACCGCCTTTCCACGTAGAGTGAACGTCGTGAAGGCGCTCGCCCGGCTCTCGCTCACCGTCGCCGTCGGGCTTGGCGCCCTCGGCGCCTGCCACCCCACCCCACCCACCCCACCGACCCCGCACCCCAGCCCTGCGGCCAACCCCGAGCTCGCGCCGATGCTGACGCCGCTCGCGTGGTGGCCGGGCGTTTGGAACGCGCCCGCCGGCGTCGAGCAGTGGGTCGCCGCCGGTGGTACGCTCTACGGCGTCACGCTGCGCGACGATCGCACGTTCGAGGTGATGATCGTCGACGCCGCCGAGGATGGGAGCCTGCGGTTCGTCGCGCTGCCGAACGGCCTCCCCGGCGTCGAGCTCCGCGAGCGCACGCGCGCGAGCACGAACACGATGCAGACGATGGTGTTCGCCAGCGACGAGCGCGGCTCGATCGGCTTCACCCGCACGGGCGCCGGCCTCGCCGTCCGGCTCGCGATCCTGGGCGCCCCGCCGATCACCACGTCGTCGCTCCCCGGCGACGTTCGCCCGAGCGCGGAGCTCGAGCGCGCCGACCGCGCGTTCATTGACAAGATCTGAAGTCGTTTGTATATACATAGACATCATGCCAAAGACGGTCGTCGAACTATCCGAGGTCCTCCAGGTGCGGGTGTCGCGCCCCGCGCTCGACAAGATCAAGAAGGCGGCTGGCGAAAAGCAGCAGTCGGTCGCCGAGTACGTGCGACAGGCCGTGTACCGCCAGGCCGGCATCATCAAGGCTGCGGCTCGCTGATGCCGGCCTCGCCGCCGACACCGCGAAGCGTGGGGTCGACGGTTGGGTCGCCGCGTTCGCCCCGGCCGGCGCGATGCTGCGCGCGACCGGCCGCATCGCGATGTCCGAGCGCGGCGCGATCGGCGCGGCGATGCGCGAGCTGCTCGAGGGCGGCGTGCTCGCCTGGGCGCCGATCGCCTCGCGCGTGCACGGCGACCTCGGCTTCACGATCGGCAAGGCGACGTACGTCCGGCGCGGCGAGACGCGGGTCGACTGGCGGAGCAACTACACGACGATCTGGCAACGCCAGCCCGATCAAACGTGGAAGGTGCTGTTCGACGTCGGCCGGCTGATCAACGAGCGCTGATCAACGCGCGACCGGGTCGACCAGGACGTGGGCGCGCGCGAGCGCGGCGTCGCGCGACGCGCCATCGAGCTCCCAGCCCTTCATCGAGTAGTACTTCTTGGTCCCGCGCGACGCGCCGCTCAGCTCGAGGCAGTAGTCCATGCCACCGTCGCTGCACCTCGACGCCCGCGTCGTGATCGTCTCGCGCTCGCGGGTCTGCGGGAACACGGCGCGGATCTCGTTGCCCATCGCCTCGTACTGGAACAGCTCGTAGCTGCCCTGCCACATCGACGCGGTCTGGAAGATGCCCACCGGCTCCTCGGTGAGCGCGAGGAACACCTTGATCGGATCGCGATCGTTCTTCGGCAGGTGGTCGATCCACAGCCGGTCGAGCGCGAGCTTGCCGTCGGTCACCTGCGCGCCAGGAGCTTCGGAGGACGTCGACGACGACCACTTCCACGCGGTCGCGCTCAGCACGACCACCACGACGAGCTTGTTCATGCCGGCATGATAACGATGCCGAGCCGCTCGTGCCACAGCCGAAAATAGCGCTCGAGCTCGGCGCTGCGCGGGTGGGTGGCGCGGTGGTAGCGCACGAAGTCCTGCCAGTTCTGCATCTTGTCGGCGACGAGCATCTCGGTCACGTCGGCGAGCGGCGACAGCACGATGTCGTGCGCGCTCGCGTACGTCCGCGTCGACAGCGCCGCGTTCGCGATGTTGCGATACTCCAGCACGAGCGCGAGCACGCGGAGATCGGAGGTCAGCGCATCGAGCCGTGGCCACGCCGCGGCGAGCGACGCGTCGAATGAGGGGATGCAAGCAGAACGCGCGGCACGCGAGCTCCGAGGCGCCCCGCGCCCGCAGGATCGCGAGGCCGTCGTCGATGTGCTGGATCAAGCGGACGCCCGAGCGGCGCGCGCGCCGCTCGCCGTAGTGGGCCGCGATCACGCCGTATTCGTGCATCACGCCTTTTCGGCGCGGACCTGAAGCCGAAAGCCCGTCGCGAGCGTGGCGTGGGCCGCCTCGCACGCGCGGGCCCAGCCGCTCGGGTCGACCGCGGTCTCGCCGAGATCCACCCAGACCTTGATCACGTCGACGTCATCGCCGGAGGGTCGGATCTGGAGCTCCACCACGCGCGCCCCCTGCCACTCGAACGCGCGCACGGGCTCCTCGAGGGCGCGCACGACCTGGTTGATGTCGGGCACGCGCCGTTTCCCTTGGTTACTTCGTGCAGATGCGGTGCGACGTGTAGCCCGCGCTGTCGGCGGCCACGACGTACGGGCTGCCACCGATGACCGTGAGGTCGAACGCGTCGTGATCGGGCTGCATCAGCGGGAGCGCCGAGCTGGTGAGCTGACCGTCGGCGTCGAGGTAGCCGACGATGACCTGGCCGCGCATGTCGAGGAAGCTCACCCAGTACTTCGAGCCGTCGAACACCACGTGCGGCGACGACGCGTTGCGATGCAGGAGCGTCGCGGGCTGCAGGTGCTGGTGCGGGGCCTGCGCGATCATCACGCCTTCGGCCGTCTCGAACACGATCACCGAGGTGCCACCCTGGGCATCGCTCGCGAGCTGGACGGACGGACACGCGTGCAGCAGCGACGACGCGACGCTGAACGAGCTGGACGCGAACGCGAGGGTGCACTGCTCGGCGGTCGACCAGGCGATCACCGCACCGCCCGCGCCGAAGTTCGCGGCCGCGACCGCGATCGGCGGCTGGACGGTCTCGAACAGCTGGAGGTTGGTCTGCGTGAAGTGATGGTCGAAGCCGGCGAGCGACAGGCCCGCCGCGTCGATCGACGGCACGAGCCACGCACCCTGCGCGTCGACGATCGGCGTGTGGGCGATCGTCCCACCCTCGAGCTTGGCGATCTCGACGAACTTGTCGAGGTTGGGGTCGACGAGATCGACGAACACGGTGCCGTCGGTCGTCGTCGTCGCGACGACGAGGTTGTCGCCCGCGTACGTGCCCGACACGTTCAGGAGGTTGTCGCCCGTGCGCAGCTTCGACGCGGTGCCCGACATCCCGCCGTGGTCGAGCCGCAGGCCAACGACCGCGCCGTCCTGGAGGCCGAACATCTTGGTGTTGCCGGTGGGCGACGAGGCGATCGACATCGCATGTGCGACCTCACCCGCTGCCAGCGTGGTCTGCCCACACGAGATCGGCGCCGGGTGCTGGCTCGTGTTCACGAGCTCGTTGGGACCGTCGATCTGATCGGGCTGCGGCGTCGCGCCCTCATCGTTCCCGCCAGAGGGATTCGTCGACGGGGACGACCCCAGATCGACACAACCAGACGCCGCCACGAGGAGGAGGGTGTACGAAAATCGTCCCATCCTTCCAAGCTCGACTAAATTCGTTGGCATGGGAAGAGGCTCGCGATTTTTCTTCGCAAGATTGTCGGAAGTTTTGATTCGCACACTCACGTACACATCGTTCCACGCAGACATTCGTGGAGTGAAATAATTACCAAGTGGGACAAAGCCGCACGTACGACTTCGACGGACAACGACTCGCATGCACGAACGTCGATCGGGTGGTGTTTCCCCCCGAAGATGACGACGCCGACGACGGCATCACGAAGGGCGAGGTCATCGACTACCACATCGACTTCGCGGCGTACCTGCTGCCGGAGATCGGCGAACGACCGCTGTCGATCGAGCGCTACACGAAAGGACTCGCGGGTGGTGGGTTCTTCCAGAAGCACATACAGAAGCATTATCCGGACTGGATCGAACGCGCCGAGCTCGGCATCAAGACCCGCGTCGTCTACCCGATCATCAACACCGCCGCCGGGCTCGCGTACATGGCGAACCAGGGCGCGCTCGCCATGCACATCTGGACGTCGCGGCGCGGCGCGCCCGACCATCCGGACCTGCTCGTGTTCGATCTCGATCCGCCGGACGGCCGCTTCGACCTCGTTCGCCAGACCGCGCTGCTCATCCACGAGCTGTTCGACGAGCTCGACCTGCCCGCGTTCGTCAAGACCAGCGGCAGCAAGGGCCTCCACGTGTGCGCGCCCACCGACGGCGAGGCGTCGTACGCCGAGACCATCGCGCTGTGCACCCGCATCGCGAAGCTGCTCTGCGCGCGCCACCCCGACGTGATGACGCTCGAGTTCTACAAGAAAGATCGCAAGGGCCGGCTGTTCCTCGACCTGCTGCGCAACGCGCACGGCGCGACGTTCATCGCGCCCTACTCGCTGCGCGGGCGCAAGGGCGCGCCGATCTCGGCGCCGATCGAGTGGGAAGAGGTCGAGGATCCCGCGCTCGCGCCCGATGGGATCAGGCTGCGCGATCTCCGCGCGCGCCTCGATCGGCTCGGCGATCCATGGTCGGGGTTTCGCCGCACGCTCGCGTCCGTCGAGGCCGCCGGCAAGCGGCTCGCCAAGCTCGAGCGACGCGCGTCGACGCGCACCTCGGCGACGCGTCCTACTTGATGAGCCACGCCGTCGGGGCGACGGCGAACGACACGCCCGCGCCCGGGGCCATCCCCACCAGCTCGATCGTCGACGCCGCGGCGTGCAGCGACCCCGCCAGCGTCGGGATCACGCGGTACTTCGCGGCGAACGTCTGCCCCGGCGCGAGCGCCGGGATGAACAGCTCGAGCTTGCCGTCCGACGCCTCGAACCGCTCGATCACCCCGTCGGTGACGAGCTTCTGCACGCTCGGGGTATCGAGCTGGACGCCCGCGGGGAGCGCCTGCGTGACGTGCAGCGGCGACCCCGATGGCGCGATCGCGGCGATCGGGAGCTCGATCGGCTTGCCGACCGCGCCGATCATGATGAGCGGCAACGAGAGCTCGAGGCCCTGGTTCGTCGCCTCCTGGCGCCACGGCACCCAGCTGCTGAGCGCCAGCGCGTAGCCGAGGCCCGCCACGGCGGGCTCCGCGACGACCTTCCAGGTGTGGGCGCCGGCGAGGCCGGGCGCCGTCGCCTCGAGCGCGAGCACGTCGCGCTGGGCGGCCCGATCGAGCCGACCGCGCGTGACCTCCTTGCCGTCCATCAGCAGCGTGATCGTCACGTCCGCGGGCACCGGCGCCTTGAACAGCTCGAGCACCGCGCGCATGGCGACGAGGTTCGCGCGCCCATCACCCCAGCCGGACGCGGGATCGTAGCTGCCGAGCAGCGTCGCCCCGAGGTCGGCGAGCAGCGGCGCCGCGGTCGGGTCGCCCTGCAGCGCGAGCACCGCGGCCGCGGTGGCCTCGGCCGTCGTCGGGCGCTGGCCATCGGCGCGTACCACGTCGGCGGCCACGTCGAGGTACTTCGCGCCGTCGTCGCTCGTCTTGATCGCCGCGACGACCTTCGCGCGCAGCCGGGTCGCGAGCTCCCCGGTCACCGCGCCGGTCGCGAGGACCACCGCGGCGGTGTAGCCGTCCTCGATCAGCGCGAAGTTGCGCTCGAACATGCCGGCCGCCCGCACGCGCACGCCCTGGGCGCGCTGGGTCGCCGCCACCGTCGACGTGTCGCTGGCCACCGCGCGCGTGGCCTCGGCGGTCGCCGCGAGCAGCCGCTGGATCCGCCAGCCGGTCTCGCCAGCGAACGACCCGTCGGGACGCTGCGCCTTGGCGAGGTAGGTCGACGCGCGCTCGCCGAGGCGCGCCATCACCGGGTTGTTCCGGTGAGGATCGTGAGGTTCCGGATCGCGTCCGGATCCGCCTGGTCGCCGAGCGCGGCGAGCAGGGCCGGCGCGCGCCCCGCGAGCAGCAGCGCGTACGCGTGATCGGCGACCCCGGGGCGGTTCGGCGACACGCCGAGCTCGCTCCGGAGCAGCGCGAGCGCGCCGGGGTAGACGACGAGCCGCGCGCGATCGGTCGACGGATCGCTGTTCGCGGGCCCGGTGATCGACAGCGTGCGCGGCGCGGCGAGCGTGCCGCTCCGGTTGGTCACCACCGGCTTGCCGGCCGGCAGCACGTCGATCGTGCGGATCACCGCGTCGGTCGAGCCGAGCCGCGCCGTGAGCTTGATCTGGCCCGCGCTCGTCGCGGTGAGCGTGGCGTACTCGACGAGGCTCCCCGCCGCCGGGATCGTGCGCGCGCCGCCGATCGGCGCGAGCGTCGCGTGCGCGGCCTCGACGGTGAGCGCGCTCGCGATCGGCGTCGCCGTCGTGTTCACGAGCTGGATCGGCAGGCGGATCTGATCGCCGACGATCAGGAACGGCGGCACGACGACATCGACGTACGCCGGCAGCGTGCCGAGGAAGCTCGTCACAGCGCCGCCCTGCGCCCCGTTGCGCGTGTGCGCGAGCGCGAGGACGTGCCACGTCGTCAGCCGGTCGGGCACGCGGACCGGCACCGTCGCGGCCCCCTGATCGTCGGTGACGACGAGCGGCTGCCACAGGAACGTCTCGGGGAACCACGCGCGCGTCACGGCCGCCTCGCCATCGCCGCCACCCGGACCGCCGCCCTTGCCGCCGGCCGGATCGGGCTTGGCCGCCGCGGGGGCCTTGGCGTCGTCCCCGTTCCTCGCCAGGGCGACGTCGGCGTTCTTCATCATCTTGTACTGCCCCTCGGCGCGCTCGGACTCCTTCTTCCCCATCTTGCCCTCGTCGAGGGCCATCGACGTGCCGACCCCACCACTGGGCTCGTCCTGGGGCTTCTCCTCGAGGTCGGGCGCGGGCGCGTTGGTGGACGCGGCCGACACCTCGTCGAGCTTGCTGTGGTCGCTCTTCATCTTGCAGGCACCGGTGAGCGTGATGCCGACGGCGAACAGGATCTTCGAGACCTTCATTGCGACCTCCCGTGACGAACGAACCCAGCCCAGTTCTCGACGTCCTCTGGCAGCCGCGTGCCCACGACGATCACGGCGCGCGGATCGGTCAGCGACAGCAGATCGTCGGGCAACCGGCGCAGCTCGAGGCGGCGACCGTAGGCGTCGACCGGATGCTCGCCCCGCGCCGCGACGGCGTCGAGCGCGGCCGTCCACAGCCGCGCCATCGTCGCGGGGTGCATCTTCTCCGCCACGGGCGCGGCGGTCTCCCACGCGCGCGCCTGGACGTGGAGCTCGGCGAGCACGGTGTAGAAGTGATCGGTCAGCTCCTCGAGCGGATCGAACTGCGTCGTCGCGTCGGCGGTGACGACCGCGTCGAGCGCCGGCGGCGGCGGGATCGTCGTCACCCGGAGCACGGTCGCGGCCGCCGCGTTCGCGCCACGGATCCGGCCGAGCGCGAGCGCCTGTCCGTCGAGCAGGTCGAACGCGGGCGCGGACGTCTCGACGGTCGGCCGGACGCGGCCCAGGTCGTCGGCGCCGGGCAACGCCACGAGCTGGCCGAGGCTCTCGTCGACCCCGATCAACCCGACCGCGGCCGTGCCGCCCTTGCCACCGACGAGCGTCGTGATGTCCAGCTCCGCCTGATCGCCGGGCTTGTAGACCGGCGACCGCGCCTTGATCGCGACCGCGAGCTCGGCCGTCGGCCGCACGTAGACGAGCGCGCGCTGCCCCGCGCCCTTGATCTCGACCCAGCCCTCGGTCCCGGGCGCGATCGTGAAGGTCGCCTTGTGCTCGGCGTCGACGACGCCCTTCGCCTTGCCGTGCAGGTGCTCGAGCTCGAGCTCCTTGGGCAGGTCGCCGTGGTAGTCGGGACCGCGGAGCAGCTCGGCGGTCACCGCGTCGCCGACCTTGGCGACCACCGGCGTCACGCGCAAGCGCAACGGCGGGACGGCGCCCGGCTGCACCCGGAGCCGCGTCGATGGGCTCCCCTCGATCGCGGCGGTGACGAGCAGCTCGTAGCCGACCATCGTCGTCGCGGTCGGTCGCTCCTCACCCGGCATGGTCGGCGGCTCGATCGAGAACCGCACCAGGCCGAGCGCGTCCGCGGGCGCCGGCTCGGCGAGCTCCACCCGCCCCGCGACGTGGGCCTGCACGCAGGCGAGCGCGCCCCGCGCGCCGCCGTCGACCTTGACGTCCGCGATCCACCCCGCGAGCTCCACCGACTTCGACTTCGCCGCCACGCGCCACAGCAGCGCGCTCGGCAGCGCGCCGCCGGCATGTTCGTCGCGCGGGAGACAATCACGCGCGCCACGCGCCATCGCGGCGATCTTCGCGTCGAGCCCCTCCGGCGCGTCGAGCACGCTCTCGAGCTCGGAGGTGATCGTCGACAGCGGCGGGTCGATGTACGTGAACGACATCGTGTACATGCGATCGGCGCCCGCCGGCAGCCGCCGGCCCCGCAGCACGCTCGCCGTGCACTGCTCGAGCGGATCGGGACCCGCGATCGCGGCCACGATCGCGCCGCCGCGATCGACGCGCAGCCCCACGCGCACGGCGTCGTGGCCGTCGAAGAACTTCGCGCACGGCGCGAGCGTCGCGAGCCAGCGATCCATCTCGACCTGATCCGCGAGCGGCGCGCCGTCGCCCAGGATGAGCTCCGCCGCCTCGCCGCGGGTCACCGTGGCGGCGGGCTTGCCGGGGCGATACGGCAGCGCCGGGATCACGATGCTGACCGGGGCGCCCGGATCGAGCTGCAGGCTCGCGACGCCATCCTCGTCGAGCGTCGCCTCGAGGCCCGGGTCGCTCGCCTCCCACGCGCGGGTGACCTTGATCTTCGCGCCGTCGACGACGTGCCCGTCGGGAGTCGTCACGCGCAGGTACACGCGGTTGTTGAACCCCTGGACGAGCCCGTTGTCGAGCTCGGTCACCGCCGACACCTGGAGGCCATCCTGCGACAGCAAGATCGTCAGGCTCCCCTCCACGCGATCCCCCGCGGCGTCGCGCGCCGCGAGCCTGGCCGTCAACGTCACGCGGCCGACGAGATCGCCCGGGACCTTCGGCAGCGTCAGCGCGAACTCGCCGGTCGCGCCCGTGGTCGCGTGCTTCGGGAGCGCCTCGTCCAGCCACTCGACGGGTGGCGGCCACGCGCCCGCGACCTCCCACTGGAGCTCCACGGCGGCGTTGGCGACCGGCGCGTTGGAGCTGTAGCGCACCGCGCCCTTGATCTCCGGCACGTCGAACGCGCGGTAGTACGGCTTGCTCGCGGTGGCCTCGATGCGGAACCGGGGCAGCGTGAACGGGGCGACCTTGATCGACACCTCGTCGATCGCGGTGCCCGATTGCCACGCGATCGTCCACGCGCCGGTCGGCGCGCCGCGGTCGAGCGGGAAGCTGCCGGCGACGACGCCCCACGCCGTCGCCGGGGCCTTCTCCTCGAGGAGGACCTCGCCGCTCGGATCCTTGACGATCCACTTGCCGGGGCGGCCGTCGAGCGGCGTGAGGTCGCGCGCGCGCAGCACCACGGCGCGAAACTTCACCGTGTTGCCCGGCTCGTAGAGCGGCCGATCGGTGATGACGTGGATGCGCGCGGGCGTGTAGAGCGCGAGCGGTAGATCGACGGTGCCCTTGCCGATCTTGGTCTCGAAGTCGGCGCGCAGCTTGTAGTCGCCGTCGGGCAGATCGATCGGCAGCGCGAGCTGGCCGCTCTGGGTGCCCGCGTACGACGTCCACCCGGCCACCGGCGCGAGCGCGCGGGCCTTGCCCGCGTCGTCGACCAGCGTCAGCGCGAGCGCCGAGACCTCCGGCACCACGACGGTCTGGACGCCGTCGGCCGCCGCCGCGACCGTGTAGTGCGCGAGCGCGTTGAACGCCACGCGGCCCGTCGCCCCGCGCCGCACGTCGCCCACCGACAGCGTCGCCGTCTGACGGATCGTGCCGTCGTGGCACGTCTCCATCACGAGGCCGTAGCGGACGTACGTCTCGCGGCACACCGGCGCGTCGGACAGCCCCGCGACGATCAGCACCACCGCGAGGACCGCCCACGCGATCCACTCCTTGTGTCGGTCTTCCATGAACCCTCGGCGCTGAGCCTAACAGCCCGGCGACGGCGTGCTACGAAGTTCGCCGTGAGTCCTCGAGCCCGACGATGTCCACGAGCGAGTGCAGGACCGCGATGAGTCCGTTCGAGCTCCTCGGCGGCGCCGACCGCGTCCGCGCCCTCGTCGAGGCGTTCTACGACGCCATGAGCGACAACGAACCCGCGCTCGCGCAACTGCATCCGTGTGACGAGCACGGCCGGGTCGCCCGCGACTCGCGCGATCGGTTCGCGCTGTTCCTGATCGGCTGGCTCGGGGGCCCGCAGGACTACACCGAGCAGCACGGCCACCCGCGCCTCCGCATGCGGCACGGGCGCGTGCCGGTGAACGTCGCGACCCGCGATGCGTGGCTGCGCAGCATGACGATCGCCCTCGACGCGCTCGCGATCACCGGCCCGGTGCGCGACTTCCTCGATGGCCGCTTCGCCGAGGTCGCCGACTTCTTGCGCAACGCGCCGTAGGCAGGGGCAACACCTACCCTGGTGACGTAAGTTTCCGCGACGCTTTTGCGTGCGCCCACCACTTGGGTGGATATGCTCAAATTCGTCGTTGCGGCGCTGCCGCTCCTGTTCGCGTGTGGAGATGATGGTGGTGCGCTCTCCTCGGACGAGGAGGCGCGCCGCGCCTATCTCGGGCTCGATGACTCGATCGGCAAGTCGCTCCAGCTCGGGTTCGATGGCTTCAACGCGGCCACCAACGCGAACATCCCGCCACAGATGACCACCGGCAAGGTCGGCGGCACGCTGGCGATCACCGGCCAGGTCGATCAGGGGGCGTCGAACAACAAGGGCATGCGCCTCCGCGTCGGCATGGTCGACTACACCGACGGCAAGCTCGTGGTCGACGGCAAGGAGATCGACGTCCAGATCACGTACTCGACCGACCCCGATCCCGCGAAGCAGCCGGCGTTGATGCTCAACCTCAAGGGCATCCCGACCGGCACGCTCGACGGCACGCTGATCGGCGACTTCGCGATGTCCGGAGATCTCGTCGGCACCACGACGTTGAACCTCGTGTTCAGCGGCACGCTGGCCGACGACGCCGGTCACGTGATCCGCATGCCGCTCACGACGCACGTCACCGGCACCGCGACGAGCGGCGACGGCACCTTCGCCGTCGACCTCATGCTCTGACGGCGGCGACCAGCGCGATCGCGGCGGCGCCGACGAGCCCAACCGGGCCGAACACGCCGAGGGCGCCCACCGCGAGCGCCGCGCTGGCGAGCGCCCCACCGACGAGCGGCGCCGAGCTCGTCGCCGCCACGCCGCGGACGACCACGCGGGTCTCGAACACCGCGGTGCACGCCGCGATCCCGAGCTGGAGCCCCAGCCACGGGGCGATCGTCGACGCGTCGGACAGGATGATCGCCGCCACGCCGACCGCGAGCGCGGCGGTGATCGCGTGGACGAGCGCGAGTCCACCCGCGAGCGCGGCGAGCCGGACGGGCGCGGCGATGCCGAGCGCCCGGGCGAGCCACGTCGTCGCGCGCTGGGTGTCGACGAAGATGGCGAGCGTGCCGAGGTGGGCGGGCACGAGCATCAACGTCGCCACCCCGGCGCCGAGGATCGCGCCCGACGTGCCGGTCAGGTGGTTGTTGCGCACGAACAACGCGCCGACGCCACCGGCGAGCACCGCGAGACCAGCGCCGCGCACGAGCGCATCCCCCGCGCGCCGCAGGAGCGCACGTCGATGGATCGCCGCGAGCGCGCCGAGCGGCCCGCGCCAGCCTGGCCATCCGGCGCGAGCCGCCGGGGCGCGCACGGCCGCCAACCCCACGAGCACGACCGTCGTCGCCGCGATCACGACCACCCCGCGGGCGCCGGCCCCCAGCGTCCACAGCACGAGCCACGGCAGCTGCAGCCCCACGAGCGCTCCCCCGCGGACGATCACCGGCCCCACGTGACCATGCGGGAGCGCCTGGAGATAGCGCGCAGCCTCCGCCCGGACGATCGCGCGCGCGACCGGCAGGTAGACCAGGAGCCAGATCGCGACGACCACGAGCCCGATCCCCGTCGGGTCCGCCAGCGCCATGTCCGTGAGATCGTGGGGATGCATGCCGTCGCCACCGAACGCGACCGCGGCGATGAACAGGCATCCGACCCAGATCGCCGCCGCCTGGCGGCCGGCTGGCACGACGACGGCACGCGCGTAAACCCCAAGCCAGCTTGACCCGGTCACGGGATCGGCCATACGTAAGCCCCAGCCATGCAGTTCATCGACGAGGCGGTCATCCACGTGAAAGCCGGCGACGGCGGCAACGGGTCCGCCGCGTTCCGGCGGGAGGACGGTGTACCACGCGGCGGTCCATCGGGCGGCGACGGCGGCGACGGCGGCAGCGTCATCTTCGTCGCAGATTCGCAGCTCACCTCGCTCCTCGACTTCAAGTATCGCCGCCACTACCTCGGCGGGCGCGGGGAGGATGGGCGAACCAAGGATCAGTACGGGGCCGCGGGCGCCGACCTCACGGTCCGGGTGCCGGTCGGGACCGTGATCTACGACGACGTCACCAACGACGTGATCATCGACCTCGACACCGCGGGGACCTCGTTCGTCCTGGCCAAGGGCGGCACCGGCGGCCGGGGGAACATCCACTTCGCGACGCCCTGGAACCAGGCGCCCCGGACGGCGGAACCCGGCACGCTCGGCACCGAGCGCACGATCCGGCTCGAGCTCAAGCTGCTCGCCGACGTCGGCCTGCTCGGCTACCCCAACGTCGGCAAGTCGACGTTCATCGCGGGCGTGTCGCGGGCGCGCCCCAAGATCGCTGACTATCCGTTCACCACCCTGGTCCCGAACCTGGGCGTCGTGCGCCTGTCGGACGAGCGGAACTTCGTGATCGCCGACATCCCGGGCCTCATCGAAGGGGCTTCAGATGGCGCGGGCCTCGGGCACCAGTTCCTGCGCCACGTGGAGCGTTGCCGGGTCCTCCTGCACATCCTCGATGCCACCTACACGACCGGCCCGGATCGCAACCCGATCACCGACTTCGACGTGATCAACGCCGAGCTCAAGCGCTACGCGCCGGACCTCGCCGACAAGCCACAGGTCGTCGCCCTCAACAAGTCCGATGCGATGGAGCCCGAGGAGATCGAGGAGCACCGAACCGCATTCGCCGCGCGCGGGATCGAGCTCCACGTGATCTCGGCGGCGACCAGCCACGGGCTCGCGATCGTACTCGAGAAGCTGTGGTCGCACCTCGCGACCATCACCCGCTGAGCTCGCAAAAACCCGACTGTGACCGATCTGTTAGATCGGTAAACGCACAGGTAGGTTTGCTTGAGAAGGCTGGTTTGCGGTGTTACAACCGGCGCATTCCAAAGGAATTCGGGCCGGTACGTCCACCAGGCCGATCAGGTCTGATGGAGAATGTCGACCCTGAACCCGTCGGCTGGAGATAAGCATGCGAGCTACCCTTACGAGCGTTGTGGTGTTCTCTTCGCTGATCGCGGCCTCGGTCGTCGCGGCCGGCCCCGATCCCAAGACCGCTGCGAAGCCCGCCGCCAAGCCTGGTAGTGGGAGCGCCGCGGGCTCTGCTGCACCGACGCCCGCCCCTCCACCCGATGCGGGTAGCGGCTCGGCGACGCAGATCGATCCTGCGACGGTCCCACCGGCCGACATGCCGACGCCCGTGCGCATGCGGCGGCTCGAGCAGAAGACCCAGGCGCTCAAGGAGCGCGCGTGGCAGCTCAAGGCCCGCGTGCAGATGCTCAAGGAGCAGATGATCGGCGGCGGCGTCGGCGCCCAGGCCGTCGTCTCGCACGCGAGCGAGATGGGCAGCTCGTTCCGGCTGACGCGCGTGGTCTACGCGCTCGACGGCACCCAGGTGTTCACGCGCACCGACGAGACCGCCGAGAGCCTCTACAAGACCAAGAGCTTCGACGTGTTCGCCGGGCCCATCGCGCCGGGCGCACACACGCTCGTCGCCCAGGTCGAGTATCGCGGCCACGGCTACGGCGTGTTCGAGTACCTCCAGAAGTACACGTTCAACGCCAACGTGACGCAGTCGTTCACGGCGGTCGAAGGCAAGATCACCAAGGTCGACTGCAAGGGCTTCGAGAAGGGCGGCCCGACGACGCCGCTCGAGAAGCGCGCGGCCGTCGAGTGCAAGGTCACGCAGGTGGCGGCCAAGGATGCGGCCGCGGCTGCGCCCACCGCACCGACGGCGCCGACCACGCCGACCACGCCGACCACGCCGACCACGACGCCGACCACCGAACCGGGTAAGTGAGGTCTCATGCTGCGACGCGCATGGCTGTTGAGTCTCGTCAGCGTTCCGCTCCTGGCACCCCAGGTCGCGCACGCCGATGACATCGCCGCTCGGCTGAACGCTTTCGAGACCGAAGCGCGGACGCTCGCGGACCTCCCCAAACCTCAACTCTCCCAGGCCGACGCCAAGCGCAAGCTCGTCGACGCAATCGTCGCGTATCGGCTCGGCGACTACGACGGCTCGGCGGTGGCGCTGTTCGATCTGCTCGGCAGCAAGGCGATCGCCGGCGCCGAGAGCGAGCAGGCGGTCTACTACCTCGCCGAGGCGCTGTTCCAGAAGGGCGATCGCGGGGCGGCCTCCAGCTACTACACGCAGATCGTCAGCGCGGGCAGCGGCAAGTACTACCAGAACGCGTTGCTCCGCCTCGTCGAGATCGCCGCGCGCCGCAAGGAAGAGGCGACCGAGACGCTCGCGGCGATCGATCGCATCAGCGCGAACATGCGCCTGCCGCAGACCACGTACGTCCGCGGCAAGTACGCCTACGCCAACGACCAGTACGACGAGGCGCTCGCGTACTTCGTCGACGTGCCCAAGGGCACCGCGTGGGAGCTCCCGGCGCTCTACTACACGGGCGCCATCCAGGTCGCGAAGAAGGACCTCCAGAAGGCGACCGACATCTACATCGATCTCGTCGGTCGCAAGCCGAAGACCGCGAACGACCGTCGCATCATCGAGCTGTCGCAGCTCGCGCTCGGGCGCATCTACTACGAGCGCGATCAGTTCTCGAAGTCGATCGACAGCTACCTCTACGTCGATCGCAACAGCGACCTGTTCTCCGACGCGCTCTACGAGATCTCGTGGGTGTACGTGAAGAACAAGCAGTTCGACAAGGCGCTCACCGCGCTCGAGCTGCTCGCCAAGGCCGATCCCAACTCGACCAAGACCCCGACGGTGCGCCTGCTCGAGGGCAACCTCCGCATCCGCAAGGCGCAGCTGATCCGCCAGGCCGAGATCCTCGGCACGATCAGCGCCGAGAAGGCCGCCGGGCCCGACGACGAGTACGCCCAGGCGACGACGGTGTTCGCCGACATCCACGGGCAGTTTCACCCGGGCTACAAGGCGCTCGCGGCGGCCGTCGACGGCAACCTCGATCCGACGCAGTGGGTGATGCAGATCGCCGGGCGCAGCTCGAGCGGGTTCACCGCCACCGCGCCGCTCCCCGACATGGCCGTGCAGTGGCTCCGCGAGGAGCCCAACGTCCAGCGCTTCGTCGCGATCGAGGCCGATCTCGGCGCGGTCCAGCAGAACATCGACGAGGCCGAGGCGACCATCGCGCGGCTCGAGGCGATCATCGCCGCGAACGATCGGACCGCGATCTATACGCAACTGAACAGCCGCCGCACGCGCGCCGGCGTGATGCAGGACGACCTGATCAAGGTCCGCATCGACCTCGCCGATCAGGCGCTCCGCTTGATCGACGCCAACGGCGAGCTCTCGCAGCTGTCGACGACCAGGAAGACGCTCGCCGGCCAGTACGCCAACCTCGGCAACCCGGAGCAGGCGTACGCCGATCGGCTCGCCAAGACGCGCGCCGACTACGACGCGATCGAGACCTCCGAGGGCGAGATCGACACCGCGATCGATCAGACGCGCGCGAGCGCCGTGGCGCTTCGCAAGTACGTCGCCGACGCCGACGCCAAGAACAACACCGACCTCGCCAACGACCAGAAGGCCGCGTACCGCGCGCAGCTCGACGAGATCGCCAAGGAGGCCGCGGCGATCGACGCCGAGGTGGTCGCGTTCGATCGCGAGCTGCAGCTCGGGCGTGACCTCGTCGGGCTCGGCGACGAGCAGATCGGGGCGGCGCACGCGCTGCGCAAGCAGCTCAAGGCGGCCCTGGACGGCGAGCATCGCGTGCTCGCCGGGTTCGCGAGCACGAGCCGCGACGCCGGCAAGTCGCGCGGGCTCGCGACGCTCGGCGATCAGGCCACGCGGATCGCCGCGTCGCTCGAGCAGATCGAGACCAGCGTCGACGCGCAGATCGACGCGAACGTGGCGCAGGCCAAGCAACAGCTGGCCGCCGAGCGCGTCACGCTGGCGACCTACCGCGCCGAGCTCAAGCAGTACGACGACGAGTCGCGCGAGGTCGGCACCGCCGCGCTCGCCGCGAGCTTCAAGGCCGTCCGCGACAAGATGTACGACGTGGTGATCCGCGCCGACGTCGGCACCGTCGACGTCGCGTGGTCGCAGAAGTCCGACACCGACGACGACATCAAGCGCTTCGGGCTCAACCAGTCGCTCGAGCAGAAGCAGCTCCACGACGAGTTCAAGGACATCCTCGAGGAGAAGGTTCCCAAGCCGAGCGCGCCGAAGAAGGCGATGCCCGAGGAGCCGAAGGATGCGGGGGACAGCCCGGACAAGAAGGGCGCCCCGGCCACCCGCGTGAAGCCGGCCGACAAGGCCCCGACCAAGGCCGCGCCGACCGTGAAGGCAGGCGCTCGATGAGGGATATGAAGAAGCTCATTTCAACCACGCTGATCGGCGTGTTGATCGGCGGCAGCGCGCTCGCGCAGCCCGGGACGCCCGTCCCGAACGAACCGGGCGCCAACGGGCCGGGTCTCGGCGTCCAGCCGACGACGGCGGCCAAGCCCCCGCTGGTCTTGACCCCGGCCGAGCTCGACGCGCTCGGCGACGTCGAGAAGGAATACGACAGGTTCCTCACCGCCGCGAACGAGCACGACGCCCGGATGCGGCTCATCGCGAAGCACGAGTTCGACACGCGGACCGCCGCGGTCGAGAAGAAGTACGCGGAGCGCCTCGCCAAGGCCGAGCACGACAAGGTCGACCGCCACGCCAACGCGATCAAGCTGCTCGAGCAGTTCGTGTTCGTCGAGCACCCGCACCACGACATCTACACGCCCGACAAGATGTTCCAGCTCGCCGATCTGTATCGCGATCAGGCCGATGCCGACGTCGATGCCCGGCTCGCGGCGCTCGAGACCACCGGCCAGAACGCGACACCGGATCAGCCGATCGTCGCCGACTACTCCAAGGCGCTCGACCTCTGGGAGAAGATCCTCAAGGACTTCCCGACCTACCGGCAGACCCCGGCGACGCTCTACCTGCTCGCCTACTACGGCAAGCCCAAGGACGACCGCCGCTCGCTCCAGGTCTTCCTGTCGCTCGCGTGCGCGAACCACTTCAAGTGGAGCGACGCGCCGCCGCCGCTGCCGACGCCCAAGGAGGCGCGCGCCCGCGCCGAGCTCAAGACGCTGCGCACGCCGTACAGCGATTGCACGCCCTACCCCGGAGCCGACGTCGAGCTGACGCGCCACGCGTGGGTGCGCGGCATCGCCGACTACCACTTCGCCGTCCCCGGCGAGATCGACGAAGCGATCCAGGCGTACCTCAAGGTCGCCGATAGCGGGCAGGACTCCAAGCTGTTCGCCGAGTCGCTCTACAAGCTCGCCTGGAGCTACTACAAGCGCGACTTCCTCAAGGACTCGATCAAGCGCTTCGACCAGAGCGTGAAGCTGTACGACTCCATCGTCGCCGCGGGCAACACGCCGGCGCTCGAGCTGCGCGACGAGTCGATCCAGTACATCGCGGTGTCGTTCACCGATCCGTGGGAAGGCGAACAGGACTCCGATCCGGTCAAGGCCCTCGCCCGCGCCAAGGAGTTCTACGCGGGTCGCGAGAACGAGCCGCACGTCCGCGACGTATGGGTCGCGCTCGGCAAGGCGTTCCAGGACATCCAGGCGTGGGACCAGGCCGTCGACGCGTACAAGATCGCGATCGGCCCGCCGTGGGAGCTCAACTCGAAGAACCCGGTGGTCCACCAGGAGATCGTCACGGTCTTCGAGCTCAAGGGTGACAAGTTCGCGGCCGATGCCGCGGCCGGCGAGCTCGCGACGCGCTACGCGCCGGGCACGGCGTGGTACGCGGCCAACGAGAAGGACCGCGAGGCGATGGAGAACCAGCGCCAGATCGCCGAGAAGGCGCTCTACGCGGCGGCCAAGAACACGCACGCCACCGCGTCGGAGATGCGCAAGGACTACGACAGCGCCAAGACCAAGGATCCGCAGCTCAAGACGGACTACCTGGCGATGTACGCCAAGGCCGGCGAGCTCTACGCGGCGTTCGTCAAGACGTACCCGGAGAGCGACTACATCTACGAGTTCAACTTCCTCCAGGGCGAGGCGCTGTACTGGGGCGAGCGCTACAAGGACGCGATCGTCCAGTACAAGTGGGTCCGCGATCACCGCGACATCGGCACGAAGTTCTACCTCGACGCCGCGCGCTCGATCGTCGACTCGCTCGTCCAGTTCACCGGGCAGGAGGTCGCGGCCGGTCGCCTCGTCGCCCTGCACGTCCCGTCGGAGGCCGAGATCAAGGCGCTGCCGCAGCCGATCCAGCCGCAGCCGATCCCGTCGATCTACCTCGAGCTCCAGGGCGAGTACGACAACTACCAGAACGTGATCCCCGATCCGTCGATCGCTCCGCTCCAGGGCATCAACGGCGCACTGATCTCGCTCGCGTACAACCACGTCGACGACTCGGTGGGCCGCCTCAAGATCGTGATGGACAAGTTCTGTCACTCGCCGTCGGAAGACCCGAAGAACAAGTCGATTCCTGCGCCCGCGGCCAAGGCGAAGGACATCATGCTCACGATCTTCCTCGCGACCGGCAACCTCGACGCCGTCGAGAACACCAACAAGACGTTCATCGCGAACACCTGTGGGGATCAGTCGGCGATCGAGGCGGCGGTGTCGCAGAACCGCTCGCTGAACTTCACCCGCGCGGGCAAGCTGCTCGCCGAGAAGCAGTACGTCCCCGCCGCCGAGGCGTTCTACAAGTTCTACAAGACCGCGCCGGCGAAGGACCAGGACCTGCCGACCGCGCTCTACAACGCCGCGGTCGCCTACAAGCTCGGCGAGCGCCCCAAGACGGCCATCGCGCTGTTCAAGGAGTTCACCAGCAACCCCGCGAAGAACTTCCGCGAGAGCCCGTACTACCTCGACGCGATGCGCCTCACCGCGCAGAGCTATCAGGGCGCGTTCGACTACACCAACGCGGTCAAGACCTACCTCGAGCTCTACGCGACGACGAAGAAGGCCCGGCAGCTCGGCATCAAGCCGCCGCCGCCGATCGGCGACGAGAAGCCCGTCACGCTCGACCAGATCGGGCTCGACGCGCTCTACAACGCGGCGTTCGCCAGCGAGCTCAACCGCGACTTCGCGCAGGCGACCCAGCTCTACACCCAGTACGGCAACGTCGAGACCGACCACCGCAAGAAGGACCGGGCGCTGTGGTCGATCGGCGGCATCTACCGCCAGAGCGGCGACGTCATCAGCATGGGTGAGACGCTCGACAAGTGGCGCCGGCTCTACGGGGGCGATGCCGGGAACGAGGACGACTTCGTCCTGAGCTTCTACGACACCGCCTACCTGTGGAAGAAGAAGGGCAACACCGGCAAGTTCAACGCCGAGGCGCAGGCCACGATCGACGCGTGGAAGAAGCGCGGCGCGATCAAGAAGGGCCGCGGCGCCCAGCTCGCCGGTGAGTTCGGGCTGCAGCAGGTCGAGGCCGCGTTCGCGACGTGGGAGGCGTTCCAGATCACGACCGCCGCGCCGAACCTGGCGACGTTCAAGACCTTCGGCAAGCAGCTCGGCGACAAGAAGGCCGCGATGGAGGACAAGATCCTCACGCTCGACCAGTTCGACGTCCTCGAGTACTCGCTCGCCGCCAAGCTGCGGTTCGGCGACGTGCAGTTCACCTACGCCGGCAAGCTCCAGCAGATGCCGATCCCGAAGTTCATCACCGGGGCGGCCATCGAGGTCTATACGGAGCAGCTCGACGGCAACACGAAGAAGTTCACGGGCGAAGCGAAGAAGCAGTGGGAAGAGGTCGTCTCGGCCGGCAAGACCGCGGGCGTGTCGAACAAGTGGACCCGCACCGCGCTCGAGGAGCTCGGTCGCGAGTTCCCGACCGAATACCGCCCGCTGCGCCAGGAGATCATCCAGGGAACGGACGCGCCATGACCGCCATGACCAATGTAGATCCGACCGTGTCCCCGCGCGTTCAACGTTCCATGCTCCGGACGACCCGTCACCTCGGGGCGGTGCTGCTGTGCGCGGCCGCCCTCGCGGGCGCCTGTGGCGGCAGCAAGGGCAAGGCCGCCACGCCCACGGGGGGCTCGGGCAAGACGTCCACCGATCCGTCGATGAAGGACATCGATCCCGGCATGCCCCCCTCGGGTGGCGCTGGGGGTGGCGCTGGGGGTGGCGCTGGTAACGGCGGCGCGGACGCGAACCTGCCGGTCCCGACCGGCACGGGCACCGGAGGCACGGGCAGCAACGCCGGGCCGACCGGGCCGACGGCGCCGCCCGAGCCCGTCGTGCAGATGCCGAACTTCGATCCGGATCCCGCCCAGGCCAAGTCCGCGGTCGATCAGCACCTGGCGGTCGCCCGCGCCGCGATCGCCGCGCCGACGCCGGATCCCGATACCGCGCTCCGCGAAGCCCGCGCGGCGCTCGCGATCGACGCGTCGAGCGTCGAGGCCGCGGCCATGGTCGGGTTCGCCTACTACCACAAGAAGCTGTACGACACCGCGGAGCTCGTCCTCGACGACGTGATCAAGCGCGAGGTCGCGAAGTCCAACGCGAACATCTACTACGTCTACGGGCTCGTCTACGACAAGACGAACCGCCCGGCGCAGGCGACCCTCGCGTTCACCAAGGCCGTCGAGCTCAACGGCAACTTCGCCAGCGCGCTCGTGAACCTCGGCATGCACCAGCTGATGAACCAGCAGTATTCGGCGGCGCAGGCGACCTTCGAGAAGCTCACCCAGCAGCTGACCCGCACCGACGCGGTGACGCTGACGTCGCTCGGCTCGGCGTATCGCGGCCGCGCGTCGGAATACCCGCCGACCACCGGCGAGCACGACCAGATGGTCCGGGCCGCCGACACCGCCTACAAGCGCGCGATCCAGGTCAACGTCAACTACGGGCCGGCCTACTACAACCTCGGGTTGCTCTACCTCGACAACGACCCGTTCCCTGGCATCCCCGATGCCCTGCAGCGCTTGAACATGTCGAAGGACTTCTTCGAGAAGTACAAGCAGGCGCCGGGCTTCGACCTCAAGCTTCACGCCGATCGCATCAAGGACGTCGACAAGGCGATCAAGAAGGCCTCGAAGAAGGCCAAAGCGGCCAAGCCGGCGCCGTGACAGACTGGAGCCAACCCATGCGTACGACTCTCTCGATCATGACCGCGCTCGCCCTCGTCGGCGGCCTCACTGCGTCGCCCGGAAGGGCGCGCGCGGAGGGCTGCGAAGAGGAAAAAGACGGCGACAAGAAGCAGGGGAAGTTCCACATCGAGTACGTCGGTGGCAAGCCGGTCACCGTGATCGACACGATCGTGTCGGTGTGCGGCAAGGTCCCGCGGCCCAGCGTCGTCTACGTGGTCACCGCCAAGGCGATTGCTTACGAGTGGGAGAACCTCAAGCAGGACTTCCTCCCGTTGATCATCCAGTCGGTGAAGAAGGCGCCGTTCTGACATGTCGAAGCAATCGTTTCAGACCCCCGTGCCTCGTCCCAACGGCGCGCCACGCCAGCGCATCCTCCGCATCGGCGTGCTGCTCGGCGGCAAGATCGTCGAAGAGCGGCTGATCCGCGAGCGCACGCCCGTGACGATCGGCCAGTCGATGAAGAACACGAAGAACACCTTCTCGATCCCGGTCGACGGCCTGCCGCTCGAGTTCACGCTGTTCGCCATCGACGAGGGCAAGTACTCGCTCCGCTTCCTCCCGAAGATGGACGGCCGGCTCTCCGACGGTGGCGGTCAGGTCAACACGCTCGACGCGCTCAAGCAGCGCGGCGCGACCAACGCGGGTGACTACTGGCAGACGCCGCTCAGCGATGGCTCGCGCGGCAAGCTGTCGCTCGGCGATCTCACGATCCTGTTCCAGTTCGTCACCGAGCCGCCCAAGCAACCCAAGCCGATGCTGCCCGCGTCGGTGCGCGGCACGCTCGCCGATCGGTTCGATCCGCGGCTCACCGTGATCATGTCGATCTCGATCATGGCGCACCTCGTGTTCCTGGTCTGGGCGATCTACTTCGTCGATCCCGAGGAGCAGGAGTCGATCGCGCGGTCGGCGTACAACCTGTCGTTCAAGCCCGAGACCGTCGAGGTCCAGGAGGAGAAGAAGGTCGAGACGCCCGCCGAGACCGGCTCGGATGGCAGCGCCGCGAAGACGCCGGAGAAGGCCGCGCCGACCAAGCCCGACCCGGGCAAGGCCACGCCGACCAAGCCGACCGACGGTGGTGGCCGCAAGGACAGCGAGAACGTCGCGCTCAAGGAAGCGGAAGCCGCCCGCGCGGCCGCCGATGCCCTCGCCGGCTTCGGCGACAAGGGTCAGACCGAAGGTGACATGAGCGGTCGGCGCCCCGGCGCGACCCTGAACCAGCAGATCGCCGACGTGAAGGAGAGCGGTCGCGAGGTCAAGGTCGGCGGCGGCACCGGCGGCGGCACGCGCACCGGCGGCGATCCGAAGATCGGCACCGGCAACGGGCCGAAGACCGGCGGCACCGGCGGCATCGAGGTCGCTGGCGGTCCCAAGACCGATCAGGGCCCGTCGGGTCGCATCCAGATCGGCACGAAGTCCGGCGGCGATGACTCGACGCTGACGCCCGACGTGATCCTCAAGAAGATCCAGTCGGTCTACATGACCGCGCTTCAGAAGTGCTACAAGGACTACCTCAAGACCGACGCGACGGCGCGCGGCAAGGTGCAGCTCGAGCTCACCGTCAACGAGTCCGGTCGTACGGTGAACGGCTCGGCCTCGGGCTTCCCGGGCGCGCAGGTCAACACGTGCATCACCGGTCGCATGGGTGGCTGGACGTTCCCGATCCCGAAGGACAAGGGTGGGGATCCCACCGAGGCGACCTTCCGCATCAGCTTGCAGCTCAGCCCGGACTAACTTCATAGCTCCGATCGACGCCGCGAGCGTTGGAATCCACATGGGTTCCAACGCTCGTTTGCTTTCGGGTCGGTCGGCGCCGCGCTCCCTTCGCGTCGGCGTGGTGCTGCGCGGCAATATCGTCGAGGAGAAGGTGTTCGCGGCGTCGGCGCGGAGCCCGATCACGATCGGCCAGCGCCTGAGCTGC
>JAPLLF010000977.1 GCA_026387715.1 Pseudomonadota bacterium | reverse complement strand
CGCGCTCGCGCTCGCGACCACGCTCCCGGCGATCGATCCCGTCGACGCGATCGAGCGCGACGACCTGATCGCGGCCGCGCAGCGCGGGCGTCGCCAGGCGCAGGGCTACGTCGCCGCGTGGATCGCGGTCGCCGCGATCGGCGCGTTCCTCGCCGGGTCGCTCGTCCTCGCCGCTCGCCGCGCGCGCCAGCGCCCGCGCCTGCCCACCGAGCTTTTGTTCCTCGCGCCGGTCGCCGCCGTCCTCGTCGGGGTGTCGTTCACCGCGCACCGCCTGATCGCGCCGGCGGTCCTCACGATCTCCGCCGGCGGCCTCGTGCTCGCGGCCCTGTCGGGCGCCATCCTCGACCTCGCGCGCTCGCGCGGGCGGATCGCGCTGCACGCGGTGCTCAGCACGATCGCGATCGTCGCGCTCGTCTACATCGCGCTCATGCGCGACAACCTGTTCGACATGCTGCTCGAGACCATCCGGTTCGGCCCCGAGAGTTAGCGACGACGACCCTAGCTGTGTGGGGCGACGCGAGCCTCGGCGAGCGCGGACGGCTCGTCGAACGCGGTCACCGCGAGCAGGCTCGCGAGGGCGCTGAGCGCGAGCATGCCGCCACCCGCCCAGATCAGGAGCGACAGCTGCCACGACTCGAACGTGACGTGCTCGACGTGGTGGCCGCGGTACTCGACGACGAGGTTCGCGATCAGCAGCGGGATCCACGTGACGTGGACGATCGCGGCGGGGATCGCGGCGCGACGCGGCGACGGCCGCGTGAGCGCGCGCCAGCTCGTGACGAGCGCGAGCAGGAACAGGATCGACATCGGCACGTTGGTGACCAGGCGCCCCGGCATCTGGGCGGCCGAGGCGACGAGGCCGACGAGGCCGCTCGTCGCGGCGCCCCCGACCACGAGCCGGTACGGCCATGCCCAGCGCGCGCGCAGGACCTCGTCGCTGCGGCCCGTGGTCGCCGCCAGCGTCACGAGCGCGATCACCGGGCTCGCGAGGAACACGATCAGGAACAGCCCGTGCTGCTCGAAGACCGCGACCCCGCCGACCATGAACAGGACGCTCCAGAGCCAGAAGATGATCGGGTGGCGTCTCGACACGCCACGATCGTAGCGCGCCCCCGCCGCCCGCGCGGTAGATTCTCCCGGGTGAGGCACACGTGAAGCAGCGCGGCCGGATCCTCGCGATCAAGTGGGGCATGAACCCCAACTCGTCCAGCCTCGGCGTCGACGTGACGTTCCTGCTCGTCGGGGCCACCGCGCTCGCGATCATGACCCCGGTGATCGGCGCGCTCCTCCGGTGGCGCAAGCCACCACCGGTCGAGCGATAACGCCGCCGTCCCCGGCTTGCGCGCGCCCGGCGGCGGCATAAGCTGCCGGACACGCGTGGTGGCCCCGCAACAACCTCCGGCGACCGTCACCCCGCTCCTGGCGCGGGTCGCGGTTGGCGATCGCGGCGCGCTGCGCGAGTGCCTCGATCGCTACGGCGGGCTCGTGTGGTCGATCGCGCGGCGGTTCGAGGCGAGCGAGGCCGAGGATGCCGTGCAGGAGATCTTCGTCGATCTGTGGAAGAGCGCCGTGCGCTACGATCCAGAGGTCGCCTCCGAGCCGACGTTCATCGCGATGATCGCACGCCGGCGGTTGATCGACCGCCGACGCAGCCGCGGGCGGCGCCCGGCGACCGAGCCGATGAC
>JAPLLF010000571.1 GCA_026387715.1 Pseudomonadota bacterium | reverse complement strand
CGAAGATCGCGTCGATCCACGGGAAGAACGCCGACAGCGGCGGCCGCGCCGGCTTGCCGACCCACGCGATCATGTGGCCGAGCGCGTCCGCGACGGGATCGTGGAGCGGATCACCGATGAAGACCTGCAGATCGAGCCTGGTGTCCCACGCCTCGTAGCGGGCGGTATCCGGACGCTCGGAGCACAGCGCGAACAGCGCGCGCGCGTCGGTGTCGACCGCGAGCGCGTAGCCGCGCGACGACAGCACCATGGGCATCGGCGTGTGGGTCGAGTGGCGGCGGCCGCTGAGGAACCACACGCCGTCGTAGTTATCGTCGGCGCCGGGGTCCTTGCCGATGCCGTCTTCCTGCACCCACAGCGGCACGGTCTGGCCGTGGTGGTCGACGTCGAACGACTGGCCACCCAGCCCGACGAAGTGCTCGTCGGCCGCGCAGCCGGTCGCCAGCGCGAGCTTCTCGCCCGCCGTCGCCGCCAGCGAGATCCGCACGTGCCGAGGAAACCCTGCCGCCGCGGGGTCCACGCCCGACGTCGTCGCCGTGACGAACGTGAGCTCGCCGGTGCCGACGCCGCGCTCGTCCTCGAGCAACGTGAACGTCGCGCCGGTCGGGGTCGGCGTGATCTCGCCGAGCCGCGTGATGCCACGCCAGTGGGCGTCGCCCTCGGTGAACTTGTACGAGCCGAACTGGGTCTCGATGGTCGCCGCGATCCCGCCGGTCGCGGCGAAACCGTTCGGCGCCCCGCCGTCGCCTCCCCGCCGCGTCGACCACACCTCGGCGCCGTCGACGAGCAGCACGATCTGCGCGGGCTCGGCGAAGATCCGCGCGGTCAGCCGACCGGTCGCGACCTCGACGGGCGGCGGCAGGTTATCGCCGCACGCGGCCGTGCCGACGAGCGCGAGCAACGCGAGGCGAGGCAGGATCGTCATCGACGACGAGCATACGCCAGCCCTACGCACCGAGGATGGGCAGGCGACGCGACAGCAGACCCGCGGCGACGTCGGCGCGCGACAGCTGGTGATGCGGCTCGCTCGCGCCGTCGCCACCGAAGCAGTAGCGACACGCCCCGAGCGGCTCGGGCCGATCGAGGTACGCGGCGAGCGCCGACGCGAAGTCCGGGGTGTCGAGCGGCAGGCCATCGCCCGCGCGATCGAGCGGCGTCGGCGCGGGCTCGTGCGCGACGTTGCGGAGGAAGTCGTCGGCGTACGCCGCGCGCGTGCACGTGTAGAACCGATCCCCCCGCACGACGAGGCAGCGATGGCGCAGCCAGCAGCGCTCGAACGTCTCGGCCACCTTGGCGTCGTCGGCCTCGTAGCGCGGCGACAGCACCTGCGTGAACTCGTCCACCGGCTTCACGTTGAGGACGAAGTCGTGCCGGCGCGCGCGCTCCCTGGCGAGGGCGAGGGTCTGCGGCTTCACCGGCGCGCTCGCGTAGTTCGAGATCGTCAGCTCGTCGAGCGCCTCCCAGAACGCGTCGGTCATCGACGCGAGCAGCAGGCCGTTGGTGAACAGCCGCACGCGATCGCCGATCTGCGCCTCGCGCAGCACGCGGATCACGGTCGCGATCTCGGGGTGCAGGAGCGGCTCGCCGCCCATGATCTTGACCACGTCGGCGTGCAGCGAGGTCGCCATCCGCGTGACGAACGCGTGGACGTCGGCGACCGCGAGCAGCTTCTCGCCGACGAGCGGCGACATGTTGCAGCAGTTGGCGCACCGCAGGTTGCAGTGCTCGGCGACGTGGAGCTCGAACGCCTCGACGCGCACCCGCCCGTCCGCGCCGACCGCGTAGCGCTCGCGCGCGGGCGCCCAGCCGATCCGCCCGGCAAACCGCGCCGCCAGCGCCATCGGCGCGCCGGGTGGGCCTGCGATCGCGAGGACCTCCCGGCCGATCCGCCGCGCGAACCACGCGGGATCCGCGTTCGCGACGACGATCTCGATGATGTCCTCGACGCGATAGCCGGCGTCACGCCCGAGCGTCCGCACGAAGCTCCGCGACGACCGCGCGCGCAGCTGCTCGAGCAACGCCTCGCGATCGCCACCGACGACGCACACGACCAGCGCCGCGCGCTCGCCATTCCCCTCGAGCCGGGCGATCGGTTCGCCCGCGCACGCGAGGGCCGAGATCACCGAAACAGCCGGCCGCGGAGATCGGGCGACGGGCGCGCGATCACCTCGAGCGCGACGAGGCGTTGATCCGCCACAGCCTGGGCGGCCGCCGCCGCCGCCTGGATCGAGTCGAGCGAGCCGGTGAGCGTGAAGTACGACTTGCCGGCGAGATCGACCGCGAACCGCGTGTCGCGCACGATCACGAACGCGACCTTGCACGCGGCGTCCGCGGCGGCGACCGCGGCGCACACCGTCGAGGTCTCGATGATCGCGACCGCCTCGGCGTCGGGATCGTCGGTCCAGTCGAGCGGCGTGAGCGGCGCGCCCAGCATCGGCCACACCTGATCGTCGGCCATCGCGAGCTCGACCCGGTCGAGCAGCACGCTGCCCGCGGCGAGCACGCCGGCGGCCATCGCCTCCTCGATCTCCGCGACGCCCCCCTCGAGCATGACGAGGTGCTTGCCGCCTGACACCGCGCGCGACGACAACAGGATGGCCGGCGCGCGCTTCAGCGCGGCATCGGCGCACACGATGCCGCGTGCGATGGACCCGATCTCGAGGATGCCGAGCGCGGGGCCGCGGGTGATCACACGAACCGGAAGGCTTCTTTGAGCGTGCAGCGGCGTTCGCGCGAGAAGTTCAGCGCCGTCGTGAGGCCCTCGCCGGTCGGCGAGGCGATCGTGAACGACGTGTAGCCCTCGCCGCCGAGGCCGAGGCCCGCGTACGACGCGTCGTTCTTCACGAAGATGCTGCAGTTACACAGCCGCGCCATCGCGGCCATGTTGTCGATGTTGAGCGAGTGCATCGTCGCCGTGTGATGGAACCCGTGCTCGACGCGCAGCGCCGCCGCGATGCCATCCGCCGCGTCGCGCACGCGGAACAGCGGGATCACGGGCATGAGCAGCTCGTGCTGCACGAACGGGTGCTTCTCGTCGACCTCGCACAGGATCATGCGCAGATCGTGGCCGTGGCCGCCGATGCCGATCGCCTTGGCGATCAGCCCCGCGTCCTTGCCGACCCAGTTCTTGTTCACGTGGTCACCCTCGAGGACGACCTTCTCGAGCTCGCGGGTCTGCCGGGCGTCGAGCAGGAGCACCGGCTGCTTCTGCAGCTGGCGCACGAGCTCGGTCGCGATCGAGTCGACCGCGATGATCTCCTTCTCGGCGATGCAGACGATGTTGTTGTCGAGCGTCGCGCCGCGCACGATCGCGTCGGCCGCGTCCGCGAGGTTCGCGGTCTCGTCGACGACCGCCGGCGGGTTGCCCGGGCCGGCGCCGATCGCCTTCTTGCCCGAGTTCATCGCGGCCTTGACGACCTGCGGCCCACCCGTGACGACGATCAGCCGCACGAGCGGATGCTTCATCAGGATGTTCGCGCTCTCGATCGTCGGCTTCTCGATCGACACGATCACGTCGCGCGGACCGCCGACCGACTGGATCGCCTCGTTGAGGAGGTGGACGAACCAGTTGCTCACGCCCGCGGCCGACGGGTGGACGTTGAACACGACGGCGTTACCGGCCGCGACCATGCCGATCGCGTTGCACAGGATCGTCTCGGTCGGGTTCGTCGTCGGCGTCACCGCGAGGATCACGCCGTACGCCGCGCGCTCGATCAGCATCAGGCCGTCGTCGCCGGTGAACGCCTGCGGACGCAGGATCTCGAGCCCCGGCGTCTTCTCGGCGACGAGCCGGTTCTTCGCGAGCTTGTCCTCGTAGCGACCGAGCCCGGTCTCCTCGACGGCGTACCGCGAGAGCAGCTCGTTGTTCGCGAGCGCCACCTTGCGCATGGCCGCGACCATCTTGATGCGGGTGTTGACCGCGATCTTCTCGTTGGCCTCGAAGCCCTTGCGCGCCGCTGCCGCCGCTTGATCGGCATCGGCGAACACGCCGTTCGTGCCGCGCGGGATGTTGACCTTCGCCTTGCTCGGCTCGGGAGCCGGCGCCGTGGTGGCTGCCCGCGGCGCGGGCGCCGAACCGCCGAGGCGCTCGAGCACCTTCGAGACGATCTCCTCGATCTTGCGCTCGTCGATCCCGGCCACGGTTACGCGTCCTTCACGAAGCGACGCTCACCGTTGACCGCGATCTCGTCGACGATCGCCATGATCGTCGCATCGACCGGCCGGTTCTGCGTGACCGTGGTCTGCCGGGCCGAGCTGCCCGACACGTAGAGCACGACCTCGCCGATGCCCGCGCCGACCGCGTCGACCGCCACGGCGATGCCGCCGGTCTCCTTGCCGTCCACGTCGCACGCGCGCACGACGAGCAGCTTGAGCCCGTCGAGCGTCGGCTCCTTGCGGGTCGCGACCAGCGTGCCGATGACCCTACCGAGGATCATGGTCGGTTATTTCGTGCCTGCACGTCCGAGCGGCAGCACCGCGTCGACGTTGGCGTGCGGGCGCGGGATCACGTGCACCGAGACGACCTCGCCGACGCGTTCCGCGGCGCGCTGGACGGCCTCGGTCGCGGCCTTCACCGCCGCGACATCACCACGCACGATCGCGGTGACGTAGCCGCCGCCGGTCTTCTCGAACCCGACGAGCTCGACCTTGGCCGCTTTGACCATCGCGTCGGCGGCCTCGACCATGCCGACGAATCCCTTGACTTCGATCATACCGAGCGCATCAGACATCAGCTTGCTCCTTAGCGATCAACAAACTTCTCGGGTTCTTTGCCGGTGACGCTGTTCACCGCTGCACTCGCCGCTGCCGCCGCCGCATCGATCTCCGCCTCCGGTCCCGCCATGTAGAGGCGACCGAAGGCACCGTACGGCGTGACGTTGACGAGGTTCACGTTCGCGGCCTTCTCGGCCTCGTTCGCGGCGAGCACGACGTACCCCGCCGGCTCGCATTCGAAGATGAACAGCGACTGGCCTGGTAGCACCATCATGCCCGCGGAGGAGCGATTGATGATCTGCGTCTGGTAGGCCTCGACGCCGCGGATGATCTGGCTCGTGAGCACGCGCGGCTTGAGCCGCTGTTGCTCGTCGACGCCGAGATACTTGAGGATGGTGGCCCCCGCCTGGAGGACCTCGCCCTTGTCGTCGTGGTGGATCTCGAGGAGACCATACGCACGCTCGACGACCTGGACGGCCGGCTGGACGCGCGTCGCCTTGAGCGCCGCGTCGGTCACCTGATTGATGGCGATGCCCGGCGCGATCTCGACCCACAGGGACGACTGGAACGGGACCGGCAAGAAGCCACGAGCGGTCTTCCCGATGAAGGTCGCTTGCTGAGGCTGCAAGGCATCGAGGAAGCAGTACGTTCGCAGTACCGTGGCCATACGATGTCGCGACGCTAGCACGGCGCTCGAACCAAATTCGAGCGGCTGCGGCCGGAAACGCTTTGAAGTCGCGCGTGTCATGATGCGCGCCGATCGATGAACCGCCTCCGCCACCTCGTCGTCCTCTGCGCGCTGCTGTCTTCGCTCCCACCCCTCACCCCGGTGGCGCACGCCGATCTGCTCCGGCGTGCCCTCGACGGTGACGCCGAGGGCGGCGGCACCACCCCGAACCCGGTCGCGCTGGACGGTCTGGCCTCCTGGGCCGGCGCCCCCACGGTGGCCACCCTGGGCGAGATCATCAAGGCGACGGTCGACTTCGCGCCGAGCCTCGCCAGCGCCAAGTTCGACATCCAGATCGCGGAGGCCCAGATCGAGCAGACCCGCGGCCGCGACGACTGGCGCCTCCAGGCCAAGCTCGAAGCATCGCGGTCGTCCGGTGGCGTGTTCAGCGGGTTCTCCGTCGAGCGGTCGACCACGGTCACCGGCGCGTTCGATGCGCTCCGTGCGCTGCCGACCGGCGGCACGATCGATCTCCACGCCCAGACCCAGTACAGCAACACCAAGCTCGAGAGCCTGCCCGAGAGTAAGCAGTGGTTCGACACGATCAGCGCGTCGATCAACCAGCCGTTGCTCAAGGGCCGCGGCCGCGAGCTCTACGAGGCCAACGAGCGCCGCGCCAGGGTCGTCCGCGACGGGGTGATCCTCGGGCGGCGGCTCGCGGCGATCCAGGTCGTCCAGGCCGTGGTGTCGGCGTACTGGGATCTCGTCCTGGCGGAGCGCCAGATCGCGATCACCCAGCAGTCGCTCGATCTCGCCAACGAGCGGCTGCGGATCACCACGCTCGGCGCCCAGGGTGGCAAGATCGCCAAGGCCGAGATCCCGGCGGTCGAGCAGATCATCGCGACCCGAGAGGAGGACGTGCTGAGCGGCGAGCTGCTGATCCTCGATCGATCGATCGCGGTGCGCCGCGCGTCGGGGATGGCGATCGGTGCCGGCCAGCTCGCGCTCCGCGTCGACGCCGCGCTCGACATCCCGGAGCTGACGCCCGCGCTCGGCGAGCTGGTGGAGCGCGCCTATCAGGCGAGCCCCGAGCTCGCGCAGCTCGAGAAGCAGACCAACGTCGACACGATCGAGATCGAGGTCACCGAGAACGGGCTGCTCCCGCAGCTCGACGCCGCGCTGACGCTCGGCCCGACCGGTCAGGACGCCAAGTTCGCGACCGCGCTCAAGGACCTGGTGACGTTCGATCAGTTCGCGATCACGGGCTCGTTGACCTACGCCCACACGCTCGGCAACGAGGCGGTGCGCGGGCGCGCCAAGGAGCTCCGGCTCGTGCGCGAGAAGCGGCGGGTCACCGCGTTCGATCTGCGCGCGCAGCTCGCCCAGACGATGGCCCGCGCGGTCGCCCAGCTCGAGCTCGCGAAGCGACGCATCGTGCTGTCGCGGCGCGCGATCACGCTGGCGAACCAGAACATCCAGATCGAGACCGACCGCTTCAACCTCGGCAAGTCGACGAACTTCGACGTGCTCGGCCGGCTCGAGGAGCTGCGCCAGTCCGAGCTCCGCCAGGTCCAGGCGATGGTCGACTGGCACAAGGCCCAGACCGTCATCATGGCGCTCACCGGCGATCTCCTGCCGACGTTCGGCATCACGCTCGAATAACGACCGCGACCGGTGAATTTCACGCGGCCTGCCGCGATCGACCTGACACGGCTGACGTGGCGCCGTGTTCACATGACACGGCTGCCGCGGTGTTTGCTCGTCGCCAACCCCGCGGATCTCCTCGCGGCGCGACCACCCCTGATCGGCGTGTCCCGGCAACCCCTGGCAATCGGGCCGTCGGAGGTGACCGGCACACCGCGTGAAGTGGGTCGTTCCCATGCAATCGAAATTCGCTGTCGTGGCTCTGCTGACGTCGCTGTCCCTCGTCGCATGTAATGACGACGAGGCGCCGTCGCCGTCCGCGCTGCGCGCCCAGATCTCCAGGGACCTCCCGTACGTGCTCGGGCAAGCGCAGCAGGCCCTCGACACGTCCACCGCGTCGCTGCCGACGATCCCCTCCCAGCTCTCGTCCCAGGTCGGCGCTCTCGCCATGGCCGCACTAAAGTTCCGGGCGCTCGCGCCCGCGCTCGACCGTGGCAAGCAGCAGACGCAGCACCTCGTCGACCCGCCGGCGACCGGCACGTTCGACCCCGCGGCCACCGCGCAGTGGCTCAACGACAACCTGTTCACCGACGCGAACCACCTCGGCGGTGGCGTCTATCGTCGACGAGGGTGACTGGAGCTACTCGCTCGACCTCGTCCAGCGGCTCGTCGAGAGCGAGCTGGATCGCGTCGTCCGCGCGCGCTACCTCCACCTCGCGGCGATGATCGCGCGCGACAAGCTCGACGCTCCCGAGCGGGCGACCGACCTGTTCGATCGCGCGATCGAGGACGATCCGACGTTGTTCGTCGCGGCTGACGAGCTCGAGGCGACGCTCGACCGCGCGGGTGAGCCGCTCGCGGCGTTCTACTATCGGCGCCTGGGCCACGTGAAGGCGGACGAGGGCCGCCCCGGCGAGAAGCTGCGCCTGTGGGACCGGCTCGCCGAGACCTGCCTGGCGCTCGGCCGTCCCGAGGACGCCGTCGTCGCGTTCCAGGTCGGCATGTCGCTCGACCCCGACAACCTCGAGCGCCGCCAGCGGCTCGCCGATCTCTACGGCGCCGCCGATCCGAAACACGATCTCGAGGCGATCGCGCATCACCAGTCGCTGCTCGCGGTCGACAAGCGACGCACCGCCTCGTATCGCGCGCTGCGCGTGCTCTACCTGCGCACCGGGCAGCACGAGCGGGCCTGGGCGGTCGAAGATGCGCTCGGCTTCGTCGGAGGGCGCGAGCCCGGCGCGGAGGTGGCCGAGCTGTTCGACGGCGCGACGCCGGTGCCGCGCCCGCCCACGGATCCCGCCGCGCGCCGCCCGCTCGCGAACGACGACTGGACGACGCTCGCGCGCAAGGACGTCGAGCCGTCGTTGACCGCGCTGTTCGCCATCGTGGCGCCGCCGTTCGCCGCCGAGCGCGCCCGCGTGAGGCCGCCGCGCGACCTGCCGGGCCGCGACGTCCGCGATCGCGAGCTGCCGACCTCGATCACCCGGGCGCTGCATCAGGTGATCACCACGTTCGGCGTCGCGCGGCCGCCGATCTACGTCGATCGCGATCAGGTCGTGCCGTCGAGCCTGATCCTCCGCGCCCGCGCGGGCGTGCTCGGGCCGGTGCTCGTGCTCGGCAGGCCCGCGCTCGACCACAGCATCGCGGACCGCGAGCTCGTGTTCGTGCTCGCGCGTCAGCTCGCCGACCTGCGCAGCGATCGCATCGCGCGGCTGCTGTGCCCGCGCGCCGGGGAGCTGGCGCAGATCATCGAGCTCGCGACCGCGCCGGACGAGCCCTCGAAGTGGCTCCGCACGGCCGTGCACCCCGTCGAGTACGACCAGGTCGTCGCGATCGGCGCGCGCCTGCGCGAGCGCGGCGTCGACGCGATGCGGGCCGCGCGCACGTGGCGCACCGCGACCGAGCGCGTCGCCGATCGCGTCGGGCTCGTCGTCGCCGGCGACCTCGCGACCTGCGTGCGCATGCTCGAGGGCCAGGCGACCAACGTGACCAGCGACATGGATCGGATCCTCGACCTGGTGTGGTCGAGCGTCACCGAGGAGGTCCTCGGCGTCCGCGCGCGGGTCGAGGGCTGGCGCCGTCGCCCAGGGACGACGACATGACGCAGCCCGGGACGATCGTCGCGGGTGGCAAGTACCGCATCGATCGCGTCATCGGGCGCGGCGGGATGGGGATCGTCGTGGCGGCCACGCACCTGCAGCTCGCGAGCCGGGTCGCCCTCAAGTTTCTCGACGCGGGGATGGCGAAGGATCCGAAGGCGACCGCGCGGTTCCTCCGCGAGGCGAAGGCGTGCGCGCAGCTGCGCAGCGAGAACATCTGCCGCGTCTCGGACTTCGGCGTCGAAGGCGGCGTGCCGTTCATCGTCATGGAACTGCTCGAGGGCGTCGATCTCGCGCGGCTCGCGCGCACGCGGTCGCTCGACGTCGCGACGTGCGCGAACTACATCCGCCAGACCTGCGCGGGCCTCGCCGAGGCGCACGCCGCGAAGATCATCCATCGCGACCTCAAGCCGGGGAACCTGTTCGTCACGCGCCGCGCCGACGGCACCGAGATCATCAAGATCCTCGACTTCGGCGTCGCGAAGATCGCGCCGACGGAGGCCGACGACGTGCAGCTGACCGGCACCTCGCACGTCGTCGGCTCTCCGGGCTACATGGCTCCCGAGCAGATCCGCTCGAGCCGCACCGTCGACGCGCGCGCCGACGTGTGGTCGCTCGGCGTGATCCTATTCAAGCTCGTGACCGGCCGCGAGCCGTGGAGCGCGAAGAGCTTCGCCGAGTTCGCCATGGCGATCTTGCGCCACGACCTGCCGCCGCTCCCCGACGTCCCCGCGGCGTTCGAGGCGGTGGTCCGCAGGTGCCTCGAGAAGGACCCCGACCGGCGCTACCCCGACGTCGGCGCCCTCGCCGCCGCGCTCGAGCCGTTCGCGACCGGCTCGCACGCGACGCCGACGATCGTGCCGGTGGCGGCGATGCCGCTCGCTCGCCCCACCCCTCGCCCGGTCGCCGCCCGCCCACCATCGACCCTGATCGACGGCTCGGGGGCGCACCAGCTCGACGGCGTCACGCACGATCTCGGCCCCGTCACCGACGATGGCGCGCGCGTGACGCAGTACACGGCGGCCGTCGACGTGCCCGAGACCCCGTGGGGCGAGGATCTGCCGCCCGGCGCGAAAGAAGCCCGCCGCTGGCTCCGCGAAGCCCGTGACCGGTGATGGCCTCATGGGCATCGACTAGGAGTGTGTATGGCGTTGGGCCTCGGCTCGATGTCGAGGCGAGACCGGATGCGGTCCCACGTGGGACGAGTCCGTCAGGCTGCAAGCAGCAGGGTTGGCGTCTTCGCCTTCACCGA
>JAPLLF010000425.1 GCA_026387715.1 Pseudomonadota bacterium | reverse complement strand
GGCGGCGAGCTGGCCGTGGCGCTCGGCGATCCGGCGGGAGCGCTCGCGTCGAAGGATCCGATGACGGTCGAGGCCCGCGCGGCGAGCGAGCTCGCCATCGGCACCGAGCCCGCGATCCAGCACGGGCTCGCCACCCTGCGCGCGGCGCTCGGCGACGGACATCCGGCGCTCGGCCCGTTCGTCGACGCCCTCGCCCACCTGCCCAACTGCGACCCGTTCGCGTCGCGCGAGGGCTGCCGGTCGCGGTAGCCTCGCCGGATGCAGGTTCGTGAAGTAGGCCGACTGCCGAATCAGCTCCCCGCTGACGACGATCACCCGTATCGAACCGGCGCCTGGCGGCCCCAGTTCGTCGAGTACGACGCCGACGAGCTCGACGTCGTCGAGGGGGCGATCCCGCCGGCGCTCGACGGCGTCTACCTCCGCAACACCGAGAACCCGGTGATGCCCGCGATCGGTCGCTACCACCCGTTCGACGGTGACGGCATGATCCACTCGATCCGCTTCGCGAACGGCCGCGCGTCGTATCGCAACCGCTTCGTCCGCACCACCGGCCTCGCGGCCGAGCTCGCCGCGGGCGCGCCGCTGTGGGCCGGCATCATCGAGTCGCCCGAGAAGTCGCTGCGGCCCGACGGCTGGGGCGCGCGCACGCGCATGAAGGACGCGTCGTCGACGGACGTCGTCGTCCACGCCGGGCGCGCGCTCACGACGTTCTACCAGTGTGGCGACGCTTACGAGATGGACCCGACCACGCTCGCGCAGCACGGCGCCGCCCCGTGGGTGCCCGCCGGCGGCATCTCCGCGCACCCCAAGGTCGATCCCGCGACCGGCGAGCTGCTGTTCTTCAACTACACGACGACGGCCCCGTTCATGAGCTACGGCGTGCTCGATCGCGATCGCCAGCTCACCACCTGGCAGCCGATTCCGCTGCCCGGCCCGCGCCTGCCGCACGACATGGCGTTCACCCCGCGCTTCACGATCCTCAACGACTTCCCGCTGTTCTGGGCCCCCGAGCAGCTCGCGAAGGGCATCTATCGCCCGCGCTGGCGCCCCGACCTGCCGTCGCGGTTCGCGATCGTGCCGCGCCACGGCGGCGACGTGCGGTGGTTCGAGGCCGAGCCGACCTACGTGCTCCACTGGATCAACGCGTTCGAGGACGGCAACACCGTCGTGCTGGACGGCTACTTCCAGGAGCAGCCGGTCTCGCCGCCGGATCCAGCGGATGGGCCGTACGGCGGGCTGCGCAAGATGACCGACCTCCACGCGATGCGCACCAAGCCGCACCGCTGGCGCTTCGATCTCACGACGGGCAAGACCACCGAGGAGCGCCTCGACGACGCGGTCACCGAGTTCCCGTCGATCCACCACGCGCGCGGTGGCCAGCGCCATCGCTACGTGTGGTCGATGGCCGCGTCGGTCGGCTGGTTCCTGTTCGACGGCCTCGTCCGCTACGATCTCGAGACCGGGCAGCAGCAGCGCTACAAGTTCCCCGACGGGGTCTACGCGAGCGAGTCGCCGATGGCCCCGCGGCCGAACGGCACCGCCGAGGACGACGGCTGGATCGTCACGTTCACGACCGACGTCCGCAACGATCGCTCGGAGTGCGTGATCTTCGATGCGGCGCACGTCGACGCCGGGCCGATCGCGCGCGTGGCCCTGCCCGCGCGCATCTCCAGCGGCACGCACGCGTGCTGGGCACCCGCGGGCACGCTCCCGTGATCCGCGCGGCCGTCGTCGCGCTCCTCACCCTGCTCGCGCTGGTCGTCCCCGCGGCCGCGAACAAGCTCGTCATGCCCGACCTCCACGGCGAGGCCGACGTGGCCGACGAGGCCGCGGCCGTGTCGATGCTCGTGCGCTCGGCGCTCATGCACGACACCCGCACGCTCGTGCAGCCCGACCTCTTGCCGGAGCACCTCACGGTCGCGCTCGCGCCCGCGACGCTCGCCAAGATCGATGCCGACACCGCGATCCTCGGCGAGCTCGTGCGCGAGGGCACCGGCCTGCGCGTCACCATGATCCTCGTCGGTCGAGAGGGCGCGTCGACGGTCTCGCTCGTGCGCGCCGGCGACGGCGACGTGCGTGGCCTCGCCGCCGGCATCCTCGAGCGCATCAGGGACACGACCCATGTGACGGCCGGCCCGGTCCCCGCGGTCGGCCTCGGCCGCCTGCGCCCGTACATCGCCGCCGGCCGCGCGATGGCGACCGATCCCGCCGCCGGCGCCGCCGAGCTCGCCGACGCGATCCCGACGACGGCGAACGCCGCGCCCGGCTCGACGTGGGGGCTGCATCAGGCCGACGCCCACGGCAACGCCGCGGCGACCGCCGCGTTCGTCAAGGATGCGCTCGCCACCGATCCCGTGACCCAGCGGATGATCCTCGCGTTCGCCTCGCGCCCCGACGCGCCGAAGTTCTCGATCGAGCTCCAGAAGGCGATCCTCGTATTCGCCGAAAAGACAGCCGGCGGCGTGGCGTCGCGCATCGGCCTGGCCGCCGCCCGCGCGAACCTCGAGACGCCCCGCGCGCTCGCGATGATCACGGCCCGCGATCTGGACGACGCCGACCTCGCCCTACTCGAGCCGCTCGTCGCGACCGGCACCGATGCCACGTCGTTGCGCCTGCGCGCCGAGCTCGCGATGCGTCGCGCCGACGCGACCGAGACGATCGCGATCGAGGCGTACCTCGTGGGCGCGCCCGACGATCCTCGCGCGCACCTCTACAAGGGCTACCAGCTGATGTCGGAGGGCAAGCACGACCTCGCCGCCGCCCAGTTCGGCGAGGCGAAGGCCCCGCGCGAGCGCGCCCACGCGCAGCTGCTCGCCAACGACCTGCAAGGCGCGATCGAGACGATCGCGCACGCGCCGATCTCGCCCGAGGAGCTCGTCGTGTCCGCGCGCATCGCGGTCAAGGAGCACCGGCTCGTCGACGCGGCGGCCGCGATCCGGGCCGCCGAGCAGGTCGCGCCCGCCAACCCCTACGTGCAGCGCACGATCGTCGACATCGCGGCGCAGCCGGGCAGCCCGATCTCCGCCGAGACCGCGGCGTTCGCCCGCACGATCGCCGACACCGGCACCGCGAAGGTCGAGGCCTCGACCACCGGCACGATCAAGGTCGACGAGACCGCGCTCGCGGGGAGCGGCAGCAGCGCTGGCAGCGGCAGCGCGATCGCGCTCAAGAAACCATCCATCCCGATCGACCCACAGCTCGCCCACCTCGATCTCGCCGCGCTGCTGAACGCGTTGCCCCAGCTCGCGCAGCTGTCGAATCGCCGGGTGTCGATCGCCGAGCTGAAGTGGTCACCGCCGACGTACTCGCCGCGCAAGACCACGCCGGAGAACCTCCGCCCGGTGCTCGAGCTCGCGCTGTCGTCCCCACCGTACCGGCTCACCGTCGGCGCGCGCCCCGCGCTCGACACCCGCCCGCTCGACTCGGCGCGCCTCGACGTCCTGCTCGGGGACGCCGACGCGCTGCTGACGTATCAGGTCCAGACCAGCGGCAGCGACGCCAAGATCGTGCTCGAGATCTTCGCGCGTGGGGCCAAGGCGACGCGCGAGGTCGCCGACACGTTCCCGGGCGCCGGGCTCGTCGGCTGGGACTTCAGCAAGCTCGTGCCGTTCGGCATCGTCGGGCTCATCCTCATCCTCGTCGCCGGGTACTTCCTCGTGCGCGGCAGCGGCGTGATCCGCGTGACGATCGAGCGCGCGCCCGACGCCTCCGACGAGGTGTTCTGCGTGGCGATCTCCAAGAGCGCCGGGCGGCCGTCCGTCGGTGACCCGGTGACGTTCCGCGCGGCGTTGAAGAAGGCCGGCTCGAGCGTGGGCCGCCGTGGCGCGACGATGATCGCGAGCGGCATCGAGTTCCGGATGCCACCGGGGCGGTGGTTCGTGCACCTCTACGGCACGTACGAGCGCGCCGGCGTCGTGTTGCCGATCCCGAACTCGGCGTCGCGCGAGGTCACCCTCAAGCGCGGCACGATCGAGCCGGCCAAGATCGATCTCGTCCCGACGAGCGCGGAGCTCGTCGTCGTGATCGAGGGTGACACCAAGGACGTGATCGCGGTGTCGATCGACGACGGCGGGCCGACCTACACGGCCAACGGCCAGGCCGTGATCCCGGTCGCGCGCGGCGCGCACGTCATCACCTTCGAAGCGAAGGGGCACACCTTCAAGCGCGACGTCGCGACCCCCCAGGCGCGCATCTATCGCTACGCGTTCAACCTGGCGCGCGAGCTCCGGCTCCTCGAGGCCGGGCTCGATGGCTCGTCGACGGTCTCCGAGGTCCAGCCGCCCCCTCACGCCACCGCCGCGCCGATCGACCTCGAGCACGACGACATCATGTCGTCACCGAGCCTGTCGAATCCGGTCACCGGCGCGGGCGAGACGATGGCCGCCCCGGGTCAGGACGTCAACGTCAAGTTCGGCAAGACGATGGCGCTCGCGAGCAAGACGAGCGTCGACGACGACCGCCTGCTCGATCGCTATCGCAAGACCGCCGAGCTCGGGCGCGGCGCCATGGGCGTCGTCCATCGCGCGTGGGACGAGAACCTCGAGCGCGAGGTGGCCATCAAGGTGATGGCGGACGAGCTCCAGCAGAACCCCGAGGCCATGCGGCTGTTCGCGCAGGAGGCCAAGGCGCTCGCCCAGCTCAACCACACGAACATCGTGACGGTCTACGACCAGGTGACCGTCGGCAACAAGACGTACATGATCATGGAGTACGTCGACGGCACGACCCTCGAGAAGCTCGCGCAGGGGCGCGGCGCGTTCCCGGTGCGCGAGGCGCTCGAGATCGCCGATCAGCTGTGCGCCGGGCTGTCGTACGCGCACGCGCGCCGCGTCATCCACCGCGACATCAAGCCGGCGAACATCTTCATCAGCCGCGACCACACGGTGAAGGTCGGCGACTTCGGGCTCGCGCGCGTCGTGCGCGAGCTGACGATCCGCAAGACCGAGATCCGTGGGACGCCGCTCTACATGGCCCCCGAGCAGATCACCGGCAACGACCTCGACCATCGCGTCGACCTCTACGCGGTCGGCTGCACGCTGTACGAGCTGCTGTGCGGCAAGCCGCCGTTCACCGAGGGGGACATCCTCTACCACCAGCTACACACGCCGGCGCCCTCGCCGTCGGCGCTGCGCGCGGGCCTGCCACCCAAGCTCGACGACCTGGTCCTGTCGCTGCTCGCGAAGAAGGCCGACGATCGGCCGGCGACCGCGCAGGACGTGCGCAACGCGCTCAAGACGATCTAGCCGGAACCGATCGCTCCAGGCGGTGTCGAAGGAGGGTGATCGCGTCCTCCTCGTTCCGGCTCGCGCTCGCCGCGTGCCTCCTCTCGTCGGTCCGGATCGCGCGCGCCGACGTCCTCCAGGCGACCCTCGATCAGCCGATGTTCGAGGTGTCCCACACCGTCGACGTCCGCATCGAGGACGGCGTCGCCACCTACAAGGTGAAGCGGCAGTTCGCCAACCCCGGCAAGGTCGCCGACGAGGCCCACCTCGAGATCGACCTGCCGACCGGCGCTGCGGCGACCGGCCTGCGGATCCGCGCGAAGGACCGCTGGTACGACGGCGAGCTGATGGAGCGCGACAAGGCCGCGAAGCTCTATCAGGAGCTCACCGGGTTCGGCGCCGCGCAGCCCAAGGATCCCGCGCTGCTCGCGTGGATGTGGGCCGACAAGCTGTCGCTCCAGGTGTTCCCGGTCATGCCGGGTCAGGTCTCGACCGTCGAGTACACGCTGACGGTGCCGACGCGCTACGCGGGTGGGCGGTACTGGATGTCGTACCCACGCACCGCGGCGGACGGCAGCGCCGGGCTCGCCCTCGCGACGCCGATCATCAGCGTGCATCCCGCGTGGGGCAACGCGATGACCGCGATCACCGTTGACGGCAAGCGCGCCGCCCCCGACACCGCGGTCGTGCTCACGCCCCCGATCCGGCAACCCTGGCAGGACGCGGTCGGCGCGGACGCGAGCGCGAGCTACGTCGCCAGCGCGATCGAGATCCCCGCGTCGAGCCACACCGCGAAGCCGGTCACGACCGCGACGCTCACGCTCGAGCTCCACCACACCTACAAGAGCGACCTGCGCATCGAGCTGCTCGCCCCATCGGGCCAGCACGTCGTCGTGTTCGATCGCAAGGGCGGCGGCGACAACAACGTCATCGGCACGTTCCCGGTGATGTTTCCCGCGCCGACGCCGCAGTCCGGCACCTGGCGGCTCGTCGTCTCCGATCACGCGGGGCTCGACAACGGCTCGATCGACAAGTGGTCGCTGCAGCTCGGCGAGACCACCGCGACCGCGACCGACACGCCGGTGTTCATCCCCGACGCGCCGGAGACCTCCAACGACGCGGGGCTCGCCGCGATCGCCGTCGAGCCGCCGCCGATCGCCACGTGGACCGCGCGCCTCGGCAAGGTGGTCGCGTCGGACCTCCACGCGTTCGGCCGCCTCGAGGTCGACACCGCGCCGCAGCTCGTTCCGCTCCCGAAGCACGCGAGCCTGGTGTTCGTGATCGACGCGTCGTTCTCGGTCACCCTCGCGATGATCGACGCGCAGCTCGCGATCGTGAAGACCTACGTCGCCCACGTGCCCGACGCGCAGGTGGCGATCGTCGTCTACCGTCGCGCCGCCACGGCGCTCTGGAGCGGCTTCCTGTCGGCCAGCCCGGCGATCCTTTCGCCGAACGTCGACGACGCGCGCCGCGCCGGCAAGCTCGCGCTCGGCAACGGCAGCTCGCTCGACGCGGGGCTCGCGCTCGCCGCGCAGACGCTCGCGAAGCGCACCGGACCGCGCCGCATCATCGTGATGACCGATCGCCGGCTCCGCACGACGCTGACCGCCCCGGCGGTCGCCGCGACGCTCGACAAGCTCCCGGCCGACATCGTCGTCCACGCGATCGCGCCGCAGCTCGACAACGACGACCGCGTCCAGCTCACCCGCGACGACAAGGATCCGCTCGCCCCGGTGGCGACGCGACACCACGGCATCTTCGTCGAGCTCGCCGGCATGCCCGACGTCAAGGAGCGCCTCGCCCCGACGGAGAAAGCTCGTCCGCCCGACGCGGATCGAGAAGCTCGTCGTCGACGGCGGCTTCACGCTCGCCGAGCCGGTGCTGCACGAGGGCGAGGGCCTCCGCCTGTTCGCCAAGGCGAAGACCGCCCCCGCGCACGTGACGCTGGCCGGCGTGATGTGGAGCGATCCGGTGCGCAAGGACGTCTACGTCGGCGACGCGTTCTCGCGCTCGACCGCCGCGTTCGTGTTCGGCGAGGACGAGTATCACGACCTGTCCGACGCCGAGCAGCTCAAGGTCGCGTTCATGGGGCGCGCGGTCTCGCCGGTGACCTCGTACGTCGCCTACGAGCCCGGCACGCGCCCGTCGAGGATCGGCCTCATCGGGCGCGGCAGCGGCAGCGGGGTGGGTTATGGCATGGGCTCGGGCCACGGCGGCCTGGGCGGCGTCCGCCGGACCCCGCCCGATCTGCGCGCGCTGATCGACCCCAAGGCCTGCGTCGCCGCGACGCCGCCCGCCGCCGGCTGGCACGTCCAGCTCGCGATCGAGACCACGCTCGACGAGATCGTCGACGTGGCGGTCACGCAGGGCGCCGGGCCGCTCGCGACCTGCCTGCTCGAGACCGCCTGGCGCGTCCGGCTCGATGCGCGCTTCGATCTCGAGCGCGAGGCGTTCGTCGTCGATCTCGGCCCGTGAGCTAGCGCTGCGCGGCGAGCTGCGCCTGGTGCGCGACCGCCGCCCACTCGATGCGTTGCGGCGTCGCGAGGCCGAGCGTCACGATCGCCGTCGACAGCTGCACCCGCATCGAGCGCTGATACGCCTGTGCGGCGCGCAGCCGCTCGCGGGTGAGGATGCCGCTCGCGACGAGGTATTCACCGAACCCGGGGAGCTCGGGGGTCGGGCCGCGCATCGAGGGCGCCGACAGGCGTTGCGGGGGTACCGGGGGTGGCTTGAGCGTGGTCCGGGGCGCCTCGGGCGCTGGCGGCAGCGGCTCGGGGGATGGGGTCAGCTGCTGCCGCTGCGGCGCGGGCGTCTGCCACGTCGGGTTCGACTGCGAGCCGCGCGCGAACCGCTCGACCGTGGGCAGCGGCCGTGGAGGCGTGATCGTGTGACGCTGGGTGTCCTCACCGGGGTTCGTCCCGCGCGCGAACCGTGGCACGGCCGACTCCGGCATCCGCGTCGGGGGGAACGCGGGCACGCGGGGTGCACCTTCCACGATCGCGAGCCAGTCGCGCGCGGAGAGATCGTTGGGGTCGAGGCGGAGCGCCTCGCGGAAGAAGATCGCGGCGGATGGGTTCTCGTCCCGCCGCGCGGCGAGCTCGCCGAGCAGGCGATACGCGATCGCGCACCGCGCGTCGAGCCGGATGATGTCGCGGAGGTCGGACTGGGCGTCGAGATCGCGGCGGAGCCCCATGTTGGCGCGCGCCCGGAGCACCATCAACGGGATGCACTCTGGCTCCTGCTCGAGGGCATCCGTCGCGAGCGCGACGACACCCGGGTAGTGACCGGCCCCGAAAAGCTCGTGCGCGGAAGTGATGACACCTCGATCCACACTCACGGTAAAAGCAAGCGTCAGGCCACGCGCCAACCTGCATAACCATCGATGATCACAGTCGATCGATCCGATCTCGGTCCGCTGGATCGGGGATTCGTCCGCCAAACGGAGCCCCCATCCCCCAGGTCGCCCGCCCCCGGCCGCCACGTGCTGGCACCGCCTCACAAACCCGGCATAATCGTCAGCGTGCGACGCGCCGGGGCCATGTTCGTGCTGCTCGCGCTGAGCGGCACCGCCGCGGCCGAGTTCGAGGACCCACCGCAGGCCCCGACACCCACCGAGGACTTCTGGCGCGACGTCATCGATCCACACGCGGTCGAGGTCGACGAGCTGGTGCAGAAGGCGCAGGCGGCGATGAACCGCGCCGACTCGTCGAAGTCCTCCGACCTCGACCTGGGATCGCAGGAGACCCGCGAGCGCGTGCTCGTCGATGTCTACAACATGATGAGGTACGCGCGCCGGCTGTCGCCGCGCGACCCGCGCGTGCTCGTCGCCCTCGGCCGCGCCGCCGACGAGCTCGGGCGCACGCGTCAGGCGATCGAGGCGTTCACGATGGTCACCCAGCTGCTCGGCCCCGAGCAGGCGGGCGGTGAGGCGACCGGACGGCTCGGGCTGATCTACCTGCGCCAGGGCCAGCTCGACGACGCCATCCGCTGGCTGCGCATCGCCCAGGCGAGTCCGGATCGCGGGGACGCGCGCTCGAGCGACGATCTCTACGGCTGGAACGCGCGCCACACCCAGGTCCATCTCGCGACCGCGCTGGCGCTGCGCGGCGAGCGGCACGCCGCGATCGAGATGCTCGATCGCGGCGACACGCGTGCCGCGATCTACACCGGCACGCGCGAGTCGCTGCCACAGTTCGCGCTCGCCGTGCAGCTCGATCGCGACGATCAGCGCAGCGCGGCGTTCGAGATCCTCGATCGACTGCAGACCGGCTTGCAGACCGCCTACGCGACGCAGATCCAGAACGACCTCGCGCTGTTTCGGTTCGCGCCTGCCGAGGACGCGCCGTACTACCTGGGGCTGTTCTACGAGAGCATCGGCGCGTACACCGAGGCGCGCGCCGCGTGGGCGCTGTACGCGGAGACCGGCACCCCCCCGTTCCGGAGGCGCGCGCTCGAGCACATCGCGGCGCTCGACGCGCAACGCCGCGCACCCGCACCCCGCGGGCCGGGGCTTCGCCCGATCCCACCCACCCGGCCGCGGGTCCACCCATGACGCCTCTCGCGGTCGCGCTCGTGGCGCTCGTCGCCGTCGGCACACCTGCGCACGCGGACGTGTGGCGCGAGGCGATCGACGCGACCGCCAACACGGCGTTCCGCGGCGAGCTCCAGGCCGGCGACGATCACGTGCTGCTCGCACACGCGAGCATGGTGTCGCCGAACGAGCGCAAGCGGCACGTCGACGAGGCGATCGCGGCCTACCGTCGCGCGGCGCTCGCACGCCCCGCGTCGGCCGAGCCGCACTACCGGATCGCCGCCACGCTCGATGCCTTCCTCGTGTGCTCCAAGGATCGCGCCGGTCGGCCGATGGAGCGGGAGATCCTCGATCTGTGCAGCCCGGCCACGTTCCGGACGGTCGGCCCGCTGCTGATCGCCGAGCTCGAGCTCGCCGAGCAGCTCGCGCCGCTCGATCCCCGGTTCACCGTCACCGCGGGCGACTCGACGCTGTTCGATCGCGCGATCCTGCGGACGAAGCTGTCGGGCGTGGTGCCCCGCGCCGACGCGGTGAAGATGCTCGAGGCCGCGGCGCGTGACTACGAGCGGATCGTGCAGCGCTCCGACGAGGCCGCCTCCGAGACGGTGTTCGCGAACCTCGCCGAGACTTACATGATGCTCGGGCGCATCGACGAGGCCGTCGCGCAGTACGATCGCGCGATGGCGGGCGGCGCCGGTGGCTCGACCATCTACGGGCTCGCCGTGGCCCTCGATCGCAACGGCCAGACGATGCGCGCGACGCAGGCGCTCGTCGGACTGACCGACGACGCGTTTCATCAGTTCGAGCTCGACGTCGTGACCCAGCGAACCTTCTACGTCCCGAGCGGCGAGGTCTACTACTACTACGGGCTGCTCCAGGAGCACCTCGGTCACCCCGACAAGGCACTCGAGTGGTTCAAGAAGTTCATCAAGTCCGGCGCCCATCCGCAGTACCAGGACGCGGCGATGCGCCACGTCGCGGCGTTGACCAAGGAGCTCGTCGCTCACCCGGTGGTCGCCCAGCCGCCACGCTATCCGGAGGCCTGGTGAAGGTGATCGACAAGGCGCTCGTGCTCGGCGCGCTCCTGATCGCGACCGCGTCACCGGCCTCCGCGCAGTCCAAGAAGTACCCGCCGGTGCAGACAGACAAGGATCGCGAGGCCGAGGAGAAGTCGCGCGTCTGGGAGTCGGCGCTGCATCCGGATCAGCACTCGTACGAGGACCTCGTCGCCGCGAACGAGGGCGCGATCACGCGGGACGGTCGACCCGAGCGCGTGAAGGTGGCGATCGCGGAGCTCGACAAGGCCGTCGCGTTGCAGCCTCGACGCCACGAGGCCTACCAGCTGCGCGGCGCCGGCTACGACCGGCTCCAGGACTGGGCGCGTTGCGCCAAGGATCTCGAGGCCGCCGACGCGCTCGCGCCGCGCGATCCGGACGACCCGCGGTTCGAACATCGTCGCCGCCTCGGCGTGTGTCAGGCGCGCGCGGGTACGCTCACCGCGGCGGAGCAGACGCTCGCGAAGCTCACCTCCGCGGGCACGCGCGACGGCGAGACCTGGATGCGGCTCGGCGAGGTGCGGATCGCGCTCGGCAAGCTCGACGAGGCGATCACCGCGCTGACGTTCGCGGCCAACGACGCCGACACCGCGCAGGCGACGGCGCGCTGGCTGCTCGCCCTCGCCTACGACCGCGCGCGCATGCCGAGCCAGGCCGCCGAGGCGCTGGCGGCCGCGTACAGCCGCGACTCGGGCTTCTCGCTGCTCGCCAATCCACCGCAGCCGTTCCTCGGCGTCGCCGAGAGCGACTACATGCTCGGCCTCGCGTACGGCCTCGCCGCGCCGACGCCGCGGCCGGAGGTGCAGCTGATCTACTTCCAGCGCTACCTGCGGCTCGCGGTCGACAGCCCGTGGCGCAAGCGCGCCGAGGAGCACGTCAAGGAGCTGCGCGTGCTCGAGTTTCCCGAGCGCAAGGAGTCGCTCAAGCGAGGACACGGCGCCGCGCTCGACCTCGACGTCGCGCTCGGCGCGATCCGCAAGGGGATGCCCGCGATGCGGCAGTGCATGGCGAAGACGCCCGGGACGATCCTCACGGTGATGATCACCCGGGTCGGGCCGCGTTCGCCGACGCCGCCGCCACCGCCGCCCATACGCCCCGATCCGTTCGCGGGCCGGCGCCCACAGCCGAGGATGACCTTGCCCCCGGCGGCCGGCGTCTCGATCACCCAGGACCCGGTCATCCTCGCCGCCGTGCCGCGCGCCGAGCTCGACGCGGCGATCCGCTGCCTCGAGCCGCTCGCCGACAAGCTCAAGCTGCCGCCGGTGAAGGAGAAGGACTCCGCCTACGCCGTGACGTTCAGCGTCGTCGGCCCGTAGGGCTCGCGGCCTTCCGCCTACTTCAGGAACGCGACGGTGAGCCCGTCGCCACCCTCGTTCGACTCGCCCGCGCGGAACCGCGCGACCGACACGTGCTTCTTGAGGTGCTCGCGGATCGCGGTGCGCAGCGCGCCGGTGCCGTGGCCGTGGACGACGAACACCGCGTCGCGCGCCGCCATGACGCTCTCGTCGATGAACTGATCGACGACGCCGATCGCCTCGTCGGCGCGCTGGCCGCGCACGTCGATCGTCGAGTCGAGCGTCCGCGCCGTCACCTTGCCACCCGCGGGCACGCCGTCGACGAGCACGACCGACGGCCCCTGCGGCTTGGCGTCGAGCTCGGCGACCCCGGTGCCCCGCGCGGTGTCCAGGCGATCGGCCTTGCGCTGCGAGCGGTGCGAGTCGATCAGGACGTCGGCGATCGGCACCAGCGCGCGCATCGAGCCGACGCGGACCTCGACCTTGCCGTCGGGCGCGACCGCGACCACCTCGGCGCGACCGAGCCGCGGCACGATCACCGGCGCGCCCTGCACGAGCTGCTCGATCCGCGCCGGGGTCCCCGGCAGCTGTGCGCGCCGCGGCTCGTGCCGCGCCACGATCGCCCCGACCGGCGCGAGGCGCCGCGCGGCCTCGCGGACGTCGTCGGCGGTCGCTTGCTGGAGCTGGGCCTTCGCGCGCACCTCGCGGCGCACCTCGTCGATCTCGCGCCGCGCGGCCTTGAGCGCGACGAGCGCCTCGCCGTGGACCGTGCGCTGCTCCTTCTCGAGCCGCATCCGCGACCGCTCGCGCTCGAGCCGGCTGGCCGCGCGATCCGCCTCCATCGCCTCGATCTCGGCGAGCAGCGCGGCGCGCTCCTCCTCGATGCGCCGCCGCTGATCCGCGAGGCTCGCGAGCATGTCCTCGATGCGGACCGCCTGCGTGCCGAGCAGCTCGCGCGCGCGCTGCACGACCGTCGTCGAGATCCCCATGCGCTGGGCGACGGCGAACGCGCCCGAGCTGCCGGGCGCGCCGAGGTGCAGCTTGAACGTCGGCTCGAGCCTGGCGAGGTCGAAGCCGACCGACGCGTTGGCGAACCGTGCGTCGTCCGCGCCGAGCACCTTGAGCCGCTCGTAGTGCGTCGTCACGATCGTCGTCGCGCCGCGCGCGGCGAGCCCCTCGAGCACCGCCTGGGCGAGCGCCGCGCCCTGATCCGGATCCGTGCCGACGGCGATCTCGTCGATCAACACGAGCGAGCCGGGCCCGGCGGTCGCGAGCAGCTCGCGCAGGTTCACCATGTGCCCCGAGAACGTCGACAGATCGCGCTCGAGGCTCTGCGCGTCGCCGATGTCGGTGCGCACGTCGGTGAACCAGCCGATCACGCTGCCGCTCTCCGCGGTGAGGTGCAACCCCGCGCGCGCCATCAGCGCCGCGAGGCCGACGGTCTTGAGCGCCACCGTCTTGCCGCCAGCGTTCGGCCCCGACACGAGCAGCGTCTGCCCGGCGTCGATCGTGACGTCGTTCGCGACACAGCGACGCTCCGCGAGCAACATGAGCGGGTGCCGCGCGTGGAGCAGCGCGACGCGCGGCGACGCGTCGATGATCGGCGCCGCCGACACCGTGTCGTCCGCCATGATCGCGGCGGCCGCGACGACGTCGAGGTGCTCGGCCGCCACGGTCGATGCGTCGAACGCGTCGGCCTCCTCGGCGACCCAGCCCGAGAACTTCGCCAGGATGCGCCGCTCCTCGTCGGCGACGTCGCACTCCGCGAGCTTCGCGCGGTTGTTGAGATCGACGATCTCGTCGGGCTCGATGAACAGCGTCTGCCCGCTCTGCGAGGTGCCGTGCACGATGCCGCGGACGAACCCCTTGCCGTCGGTCCGGACCGGCAGCACGTAGCGATCCTCGCGCTGCGTGAAGTAGCCATCCTGCAGGTAGGGCGCGAACCGCTCGTCGGTGAGCAGCGTGCCCATCCGGCGATCGAGCTCCGCGCGGATCGCCGCGTGGGCGCGCCGCAGCCCGCCGAGCGCATCGCTGGCGTGATCGACGAGCCGACCCTCGCGGTCGAACGCGTCGAGGATCGGATGGAACACGTGGCCGAGATCCGCGAGCCCCTCGCCGATCTTCGCGAGCCGCGGCGCGATGCCTGCGTGCTCGCGGAGATGGGTGCGCAGCTTCGCGAACGCGCGCGCCGTCGTCGCCACCGCGACGAGCTCGGTGGCGTCGAGCGCCGCCGCCTTGCGGACGCGCGCGATGCCCTCGGAGATCTCCGAGATCCCGCCGAGCGGGAGGCGGGCATCACGCGCGGCGAGATCGCGGGCTTCGCTGATCTGCGCCACGCGCGCACGCGCGGCCTCGAGATCGTCGAGCAGCGCCTCGCGACGCACGTGCGCGGCCCCGCGAAACGTCGCGCACCGCTTCACCCAGTGCTCGACAAGCGTCGGCCAGCCTAGATCCTCGAGAGTGCGCATGACAAAGGGCGCTCACCCTAGCACCCGATCGGGAACGATCAACCCTCGGCTTCGCCGCAGATCAACCCTTGGGCTTCGCCGCAGATCAACCCGGGATGAGGTCGGCGAGGCCCGGGACGCAGCGATTCCGCCCGGTGCGCTTCGCCGTGTAGAGATTCTCGTCGGCGCGCTTCACGAGGGTCGCCGCGTCGGCTTCCTTCTCGCGAAGCATCGTCGTGACCCCGAGGCTGATCGTGAACGAGATCTGATGGTTGTCGAACAGCGTCGGCCGCTCCTCGATCAGGGTCCGCAGGTGCTCGGCGAACACGACGCCACCCGGCAGCGTGGTCGACGGCAGCACGCAGGCGAACTCCTCGCCGCCGTAGCGCGCGAACAGGTCCTCGCGCCGGATGCGCGGCTTGATCCGGTTCGCCAGATCCTTGAGCACGGCGTCGCCGGCGAGGTGACCCGCGGAGTCGTTGATCTTCTTGAAGTGATCGACGTCGAACATCACGAGCGTCAGCGGATGGCCGTGGCGCGCGGCCACCGCGATCTCGCGCTCGAGGAACTCGGTGAAGAAGCGCTTGTTGTGGATCCCCGTCATGCCATCCTGGATGGCCATGTTGTGGATCGCCTCGTGGTACGCGCTCTCGATGTTCGAGCCCGACAGGAACTTGTAGATTGCGTCGCCGAACCGGACCTGGTCGGAGTCGTTGAGCGGCGAGCTGCGGACGCGCGCCTCGTTGACGAACGTGCCGTTCGTCGAGTTCATGTCCTCGACCCACCACTGCCCCGAGTCGTCCATGTACAGCTTCGCGTGCTGGCGCGACACCGACGAGCGGCTCACGATGAAGCCGGCTTCGCTGTCGCGGCCGACGATGTACACGGCCTCGAGCAGCGGGATCCGACGACCGATGTCCGGACCGGGCGGATGCAGATTGACGAGACACGAATCCCCGCCCAGGGGCTTCTTGTCCGCCATTCCGATCGGACGCTGCAAGATCAGCGTCCCGCCTTCGCGGTAGTCGTCTGTCACTGTCGTTCCGAGGAGTTATAGCCCGGGATCGACGGGCACATCAAACGGCAACCCCGTCGATCACCCGCGGGTCGCAGGGCGTCGTCCAGGTCCATCGAATTCGGGCTGTTAGCGCCCTAGCGCTGACCGAACGTGGCAGGCGCGGCGACCTCGAACGTCCGCTCGCCCTGCATCCCGACCATCGGCGCGACCGTACCGAGCAGCATCTGCGCGACGACGTT
>JAPLLF010000404.1 GCA_026387715.1 Pseudomonadota bacterium | reverse complement strand
GCCCGCGGTGAGCGTCGAGCTGACCTCGTTCGTGCTCGCCGATGACTGTGGAGGGACGCCGCCGGCGCGCGCCCCGAGCACGCCGGCGGCGCCGCCTGCGATCACCGCACCCGCCGCCGCGACCGAGGTGACACCACACCAGGCACGCGCCGACGTGTTGGGCGTCGTCGTGGCGCGCCGACGCTGCGAGCAGACGTCGATGCAGCTCGTGATCACGTCCGCCGCGGACACCACGTTGCACGTCAAGTCCGTCGAGGTGTTCGACGACGCCGGGACCTCGATCGGCGTGCTCGCCGCGAGCAGGCCGACGCGGTGGACGACCGCGAGCTCGACCTACGAGGCGTGGGACGAGCGGGTCTCCGCCGGTACGCCGGTCGCAGCGAGCTACGTGCTCGCGCAGCCGTCGTGGGCGGCGGTCGACGACGCGCACGACCACACGTACACCGTGAAGGCGATCGTCACCGTGGGTGGCGTCGATCAGCCCGTCCAGCGGACGATCACGGTGACGGCTCCGGCACACCTGCCAGCCCCCGTCCCGACCTGAAGTCGGGCCCCACCGAGGCGGGGCTGGTATCCTTGGAAGAATGGAGCCCACACAGCACTGGGAGCGCGTCTATCAGACCAAGGCCGCCAGTGAGGTGAGCTGGTATCGGCCGCACCTGGACGTGTCGCTGGGGCTCATCACCAGCGCGGTCCCGGATCGCGCGGCCCGCGTCGTCGACGTCGGTGGCGGCGAGGCGACGCTCGTCGACGATCTCGTGGCCGCCGGGTACGCGCACGTCGACGTGCTCGACCTGTCCGCGACCGCGCTGCAGGTGGCCCGAGAACGCCTCGGCGAGTCCGGTGCGTCGGTTGGATGGCTGCATGGCGACGTCACGACCTTTCCAGGAGCACACGACGCCGGCCGGCGCGCGGCAGCAGTTCGTGTACTGCATGTGCCGCGCGTGAGCCGAACTGCGTCTGGCGTTCGCGGTACACGACGATCATGACCAACGCATGGAGAGGCCTGGCGGTCATCGCGCTGATGGGCTGCCACGGCACGACCGAGGCGCCGCGCGCCGCCGCCGGCAGCTCCGCGAGCGCGCCGATCATCGCCAACACGCCGACACCGACCGAGGTCGCCGACGCCGGTCCGATCACCACGAACTGCGTGCCGCCGGACTTCGGCGGCGCGGTGTCGACGTTCGTGGCGGTCGACGAGACGCACGTCCTGATGTGCCTGACGCGCACCGTGCAGTGGGCCGGTCACACCGACGAGACGAAGTGCCTCCGCATCGATCTCACCACGGGCCACCAGCTCGACGCCGCGCCGCTGCCGACGACGATGGACGATCGTCCCGTGATCGTCGCGCCGCGGTTCAAGGTGACCGACACGCCGAAGGGCGTGACCGTGTGCTGGCCCAACAACGCGTGCCGCAAGCTGGCGCTCGCGCCGGTCCCGGTGATCGAGGACATGCCGCGCGAGGGGTACGGCGTCGATGTCTCGGACGACAACCGCACCGTCGTCGCCACGCCGCCGATGACGGTGGACGTCAAGAAGACCGTGCACGTGCTCGACGCGCAGACCGGCAAGGTCCGCGCGAAGATCACCGTCGGCGATGCGACCTACGCGTGCCCCGGCGAGGCCCAGTTCCTCGGCGACACGATCTACGTCCCCGCGGCGCGGTGCAACGCTCCCAAGGCCGTCGGCCGGCTGTACGACCGGACCGGCAAGCCGCTCGGCACGGTCGACGCGGTGAACGTCGCGTCCAGCTCGCCCTACCCGCTCGACGAGCGGCGCTGGGCGATCGCCGGATCGCAGGGCAACGGCGTCGCGATCGTGGACGTCGTGACCGGCGAGACGACGAGCGCCATCGCGTCGACCCCGCAGCTGCCGCCCGCGGCGTGCCCCTACTGCGGCGCGATCGATGTCGCGTCGTCGAGCGGGACCTACCTGACGACGACCCCGTCGGGGCGCCTCCTCGAGGCGTCGGCCGGCGTCGTCGTGTTCGACGCGGCGATCACCCGGATCGAACGGCACCTGCCCCTGCAGCTGTGCAGCGCGCCGACGTCGGCGCCGCGGCCGCGCTGACCTCAGGCGCGGGCTGGCGCCCAGGCCCTCGCCGCCGGCATGTTCGTGGGCCTGACCTGGTCGATCAAGTCCTGCCCGGCGTCATGAACAGGCGCAACGAGCCGATTGGCAGGTCCCCGTCGAGCTCTTGGCTTCGACGCCGGCCTCGCACCGGCCAGTGGTGGCCTGCTTCTCTGCCTTGCACCAGGCCGCGCACGACACCACCGCAGGCTTGCCGAAATCACCCGCGTGGGTGTGGCACACGCCGGCCCCCGGGTTCGACTCGACGAGGCGGTCGTCGTCGAGGCACAGCTCGCCGAAGGTTCGCCCCTCCTTGTGGGTGGTGCAGGTCGCGTCGGTGAACTCCTCGTGACAACCCGCGGTGCCTGGATCGACCCCGTCGGTGTCGGCCCAGTGACTGTCGGCCTTGGTGCCGAGGTCGAGCTTGCAGTTCGTCGCCCCGACGCGAACGGTGCTCGCGTCGGTGCACGACCCCAGCTCGCTCGTGTCCTGGTGACCGTGATCGGCCGTGGTCGTGGCGGGTTTGGCGGGTCCAGAGCAGGCGGCGAGCATGATCGCCGCGAAGGCGGCAGGTAACAACTGGGGCATCGGCATCCTTGGAGGTGTTGTGGAGGCCGCATTGTTGGGACGGTTTGCCCGTCGGACAATGACGAAGAGTCGCGAGCACGCTTCGAGAAAACCGAAGTGGCACCTTCGCCATCGATGCTTCGAAGAATCCGCAGCGATGCTGCCAAACGTCTGGAAGGACACGAGCCGGGCGACGCCTTACCAAGTGGGCAAGGAGAACCCCATGAAGCTCACCATCCGTACCCGTCACCTCGATCTCGGCCCCGAGCTCCGCGACCTGCTGCACCGCCGCCTCGACTTCGCGCTCGGACGGCTGACCACCGCGCTCCACACCGTCGAGGTCACGATCGTCGACATCAACGGCCCCAAGGGTGGTGCCGACAAGCAGTGTCGGATCCACGTCCGCGGGCCCGCGCTGCGCACGATCGTGATCGAACACGTCGGCACCGACGTGCTCGCCACGGTGTCGCTGGCCGCGGAGCGCGCCGCGCATGCGGTCACGCGGTCGCTGGCGCGCCGCCGGACGTTCGCCCCGGCGCTCGCCACCTGACCCACACCCGCTTCGACCGACTCGATCGCACGACCGCTTTGATCGTTCCCGCTACCGCCCGGAGGTCCCTTGGAAGTTCTCTACGTCGGCTTCGTCGTGTTCATCCTGATCCTGCTGGCGCTCGATCTCGGCGTGTTCCACCGCACCGCGCACGTCGTGCGGGTGAAGGAGGCGCTCGGCTGGTCGGCGATCTGGATCAGCATCGGCCTCTCGTTCACGGTGTTCATCTACCTCGGGTACGACCACCACTGGTTCGGGCTCGGCACCGAGCGGGGCGTGACCTCGGCGGGCGATGGCCTCGTGATCCATGACGACGGCGGCTCGGCGGCGATCAAGTACCTCACCGGCTTCGTCGTCGAGAAATCGCTCGCCGTCGACAACATCTTCGTGATCGCGATGATCTTCGGGTTCCTCGGCGTGCCCCGATGTACCAGCACCGCGTGCTGTTCTGGGGCATCGTCGGCGCGCTGATCCTGCGCGGCCTGATGATCGCGGTCGGCGCCATGCTGATCGCGAAGTTCAGCTGGATCATCTACGTGTTCGGCGGGTTCCTGGTCATCACCGGGATCAAGATGCTGCTGGTGCCGAGCGCCGAGGAGAACATCCTCGATCGCAACCTCCTGGTCCGGGCCACGCGGCGGCTGTTCTCGGTGACCGAGCGCTACCACGGCGAACACCTCGTGGTCCGCGCGGGTTCGCCCGCGAGCCACGCGCCCGCCACGCCCGGCGCGCCGGTCGAGCTCGACCGCGTGGTCGACCGGGCCAGGCGCGGAGCGCTGCTGGTCACGCCGTTGTTCCTCGCCCTGATCCTCGTCGAGTTCACCGACGTGATCTTCGCCGTCGATTCGATCCCCGCGATCTTCGCGATCACCACCGACCCGTTCCTGGTGTTCACGAGCAACGTGTTCGCCATCCTCGGCCTGCGCAGCCTGTACTTCGCGCTCGCGGGGATGATCGATCGGTTCCGCTACCTCAAGGTGTCGCTGTCGGTCGTGCTCGTGGTGATCGGCGTCAAGATGATGCTGCACGGCTACCTCGACGCGTGGCTCGGCGAGCACTTCCACTTCTACATGCTCGGCGTGATCGCGCTGATCCTCGCGGCCGGCGTGATCGCGTCGATGATCGCCACCCATGCCACGCGTGAAGCGCCGTCGCCGCTGCCGCCCACGGCCTGAATGGTCACGACCGAGCGGCTTCTTTTTGAAGTGTGCTACGACGTTCGGCAGCGCATGGAATGGTTGAACTATCACCACCTCCTGTACTTCTGGATGGTCGCCCGCGAGGGTGGGCTCGAGCCCGCCGGCAAGGTCCTGCGGCTGTCGCAGTCCGCGTTGAGCGGGCAGATCAAGCGACTCGAGGACATGCTCGGACACCCGCTGTTCGAGCGCCGGGGCCGCAAGCTCGCGATGACGGAGACCGGGCGCGTCGTCTACAAGTACGCCGAGCAGATCTTCGGCCTGGGGCGCGAGATGCTCGACACGATCCGCGAACGGCCGACGTCCCGGGCGTTGCGCCTGACCGTCGGCATCTCCGACGTCGTGCCCAAGCTGCTCGTCCGCACGCTGCTCGAGCCGGCGTTGCGACACGAGGGGCTCGCGTTGACCTGCAAGGAGGATCGCTTCGATCGGCTGCTCGCCGAGCTCGCCCTCGACGAGGTCGACGTGGTGATCGCGGATGCCCCCGTGCCTCCCGACGCGAGCGTTCGCGCCTACAACCACCTCCTCGGCGAGTCGACGGTCACGTTGCTCGCGCCCGCCGCGCTCGCCCCCGCGATGCGCCGATCGTTTCCGCGAGGGCTCGACGGTGCGCGGCTCCTGTTGCCGACGCCCGGGTGCACGTTGCGACGAAACCTGGACGCCTGGTTTGCCGACGCGGAGGTCCAGCCCCTGGTCGTGGCGCAGGCCGAGGACAGCGCGCTCCTCAAGGCGTTCGCCGCGGATGGGATGGGCGCGCTGTTCGTCCCCACGGTGATCGCGAAGGTCATCGCGCAGCGCTACGAGCTCGTCGAGGTCGCCGAGGTCGTGAGCGTCCGCGAGCGCTTCTACGCGATCTCCGCCGAGCGCCGCCTGGTCCACCCCGCGGTGGTCGCGATCCGGACGGCCGCGCGCAACGACCTGTTCGCCTAGGATCACGCCGGCGCGCGGCGCGAAGCTCGACGACCAGGGCGCGCGAAGCGGTAGACTGGCGTCGTGACATCGCTCGCCCAAGGGCGCTACGAGGTCGTTCGCGAGCTCGGGCGCGGCGGGATGGGCGAGGTGTTCCTGGCTCGGCAGGTGAACCTCGGCCGGCTCGTCGTGATCAAGCGCGTGCTGCCGGAACACGCGGGCCGCTACGTCGAAGCGTTGGTCGCCGAGGCCCACGTCGCCGCGCGCCTGCACCACCCGAACATCGTGAGCGTGCTCGATGTCCACGAAGGTGACGAGCCGACGCTCGTGGTGATGGAGTTCGTCGCGGGCGTGACCTTGCGCGAGATGATCGAGCACGCGCCGACGGGGCTCCCCACGCAGGTGGCGCTCGCCATCGCGATCGATGTCTTGCGCGGCCTGGGCTACGCGCACGCCGTGAGGTTTGGCGACAAGGTCGGGGTGGTCCATCGCGACGTGAAGCCGCGCAACCTCGTGGTGGCCTTCGCCGGAGCCACGAAGCTGATCGACTTCGGGATCTCCCGATGGCTCGGAGAAGACGGCTGGGAGGCGACCTCGGCCGCTGGGACGGTGGGCTACATGGCGCCCGAGCTGCACGGTGGGCGCATCGACGGGCGAGCCGATCAGTATGCGGTCGCGGTCACCCTGCGCGAGATGCTCACCGGGGTGGCGCCGTGCGACGAGGTCACGGCGGACCAGGGGCGCGCGACCCAGCCGAGCGTGGATCCGGCGCTCGCGGCCATCCTGGCGCAGGCCCAGGCTCGCGATCCGGAAGCGCGCTTCGCCGACTGTGGTGCGCTGGTCGTCGCCCTCGAGCGGTACGCGGCGGACCACGCCCTGGCCATCTCCCCATCTGAGGTGGAGCGCTGGATCGCGCTGAACCTGCCGGACCGGGTCGACGGCTGGGAGCGCGAAGCCGCGGCCACCGGGGAGGCCTTGTCATCCACACCGAACGAGCGCGCCCTCCCACCCACGCAGTCGCCGCGCCGGCGCGGGAGCTGGGCGCGGTGGGGGATGTTCGGGCTGCTCGGGATCGGCCTGGGCGTCGGAGGCACGCTGCTCTATCGACGGAGCACCCGCCCCGTCGCCGCACCGCCCGCGCCGCTCGGAGCGTCAGGGACGCCGCTCATCGTCGCCCTCGACGTCGAGAACCTGGGCGATGCGCGCGACGCGTGGCTCGGACCGGCGGTCGAGCACCTCACGCGACGGGCGCTGCGCGACGCTGCGGCTCGACGGTTCTGGATCGTCTCGCCGACCGATCACCGAGGCACCCTGCGGCTCCCGATCGGGTTCCGGCGCGTCGCGGACGGCATCCACCTCGAGGCCCGCGACGCCGGCCGCGTGATCGCGATCGCCGACGCCGGTTCGGTCGTCGAGGCCACCGCCCAGCTCGGCGCGGCGATGACCGCCATGGTCGGCGCCGATCGCGCGGCGCCAGGCCCGGATCCGCAAGAGGCCGTGGAGATGGCGCGCGACGGCGCGCGAACGTACGACGAGTACCGGCGGTTCCGGATCCTGTTCGAGGATGCGCGGATCCCGACCTGGCTCGACTCGACCGCCATCGACGCGGGTCACGAGCAGTTGATCGCCGACGATCCGACGTGGCTCCACCCCTACACCGAGCTGGCGTGGCTGTACGCGCCGACGCAGGCCGCACCGCTCGTCAGCGCCGCCAGGGCGCACGGCGATCCGGTGCGCGATCCCGGCGGCGCCGCCATCCTCGACGCCCTCGAGCTCGCGCGCACGGGGCAGGCCGCCGCGAGCCTCGCCCGGATCGAGCCTGCGTTCCACAAGGATGCGCCGGCGACGACGGATCCGCTCGTCCTCGAGCCCTACGCGGCCGCGCTCGAGGGCGTCGATCGGGAAGCGGAGTCCGAGGCGGTGAGTCGACTCCTCGTGGACCAGTATCCGAGCCTGTTCTATGCGGGCACCCAGGCAGCCGGGCTCGCCCACGAAGGACGAGACGAGGTCGCGGAGCGCCTGGTGCGGGCCTCGTTCGACGGGTTTCCCGAGAACGTGGTCGCGGGTCGTGAGCTCGCCCGCATCGCGAGCGCGCGGGGTGATCTGCCGGCGGCCCGCGAGATCGCGCAGCGGATGATGCTCGTACACGGCGAGCGCGCGCTCGTGCTCGGCGAGCTCTACGAGGCCGCGATGCTCGCCGATGACACGATCGGAGCGCAGCGCCTCGTCGATCGAATGCTCCTGGGCTCCCCACTGGCGCGGGCGCGGGGGCGGTACCGGGCGGCCGTGATCGCGGTGTTCGAAGGCAGGCTCGCGGTCGCCTACGACCTGCTCCGTCACGCGATCGAGGACTATCGCCCCTTCGGCCCCCAGGATTCGGAGCTCCCCCAGTGTCTCCGGCTCGCGAGCACCCTGGCGCCGCTCGTCGGAGACCGGCCCGCGACCGCGGGCTATCTCGACGAGCTCGCGCGCCGCGCGACCGAGGGCGATCCAGCCCTCAACACCGAGCGGAACGCGGTCGAGAACGCGACCGCGCGATTTCAAGCAGCGCTCGCTCGCCGTCGGGATGCCTCCTGCCCAGATCCAGCCGCGTTCACCGCACAGCTGAGCGCCGATCCGCGTGCGCGGGCGCGCGTGCACATGCAGCGGTTCGCGAGCGCCGCGGGATGCGACACGTGCGCGGCCGTCGTCGCCGCGGGCTTCTTGCCGATGGAGCGAGATCCCGAGAGTCTCGTCGCCCTCGGTCGCTGCGCCCGTCGACGCGGCGACCTCGAGACCGCCCGCCGAAGCTTCGAGCGCGCGACCCAGCTGTGGCTGACCTGGGTCAACCATCAGGCCTCGCCCTACTTCGCGGTGCTCGCGCACGCCGAGCTCGCCAGCGTGCTCGCCGCGCGAGGCGACCGTCCTGCGGCGCGTGCCGAGTACGACCGGTTCCTCCACCTGTGGGGCCACGCGGATCGCACGCTGCCCGAGGTCGCCGCGACGGCGCGCGCGCTCGCCGTGCCGTGAGCACGGCAAAAACTTCGACTACCGGGGACGGCTGGTTATGCTCTCCTGACTTCGAGGCCGCCATGTCGCTGTCCACCGACGAGCTGCGCGCGTTCCACGCCAACGGGTACTTCGTGAAGCGAGGGCTGCTTCGCGAGGACGAGGTGGACGCCGCGCGGGCCGCCCTCGAGCGGCTGTACGCAGTGGCCCAGACCCTGCGGGCGACCGGCGACCACGACGGCGCCTTCTTCGCGTTGAGCGTCCTGCCGAACGGTTCGGTCGCGGTCCAGCGCGTCGTGTGGGCGGGCGGCGCGGAGCCCGTGCTCCTCGCGCTCAGCGCGGACCCGCGCCTCGTCGAGCCCGCGCTCGAGCTGCTCGGCACCTCGCGCTGCGAGCAGCTGCTCTGCCAGGCGCACTACAAGATGCCGAACGATGGAGTCGCGTTCGACTGGCATCAGGACATCCAGCACCGCGACAAGGGCGCGGGCACGTGGCAGGACGTCACCGGCCGCGGCTCCTTCGTGCAGTCGATCCTCCTCGTCGACGACATGACCGAGGAGAACGGCCCGCTCACGTTCCTCCCGGCCGAGGCCGTCACGCTCGATGCGGCCGGGCGGCTCGTGCCCGGCGCGGTCGATGCCACGCGTGGCGTCCCGGTCGTCGGGCGCGCGGGCGACGTCTTGTTCTTCGGGCCGTACGCCGTGCACGGCAGCATGCCGAACCAGTCCTCGAGACCGCGCCGGGTCCTGATCAACGGCTACGCCGCACCGGGTGCCAACCAGCGCTACTACCCGGGACGTGGCGCGTGCCGCGTCCTGCCGTGACGTGGTCAAACGTGGAGGCGATTGTCGATCGTCTCGATCCCCTCGATGCGACCCACCGTGTCGGTGATCGCGTTGAGCGTCTCGAGGTCGGGGACGACGCCGCGCAGCAGCACCCGCCGGTGTTCGACCTCGATCTCGATACCGCCGAGCCCGGCCGCACGCAACGCGTCGTCGACCTTCGTCGTCAGCGCGCGCTCGTCGACGTCCATCGCGCGGAGGCCCAGCGCGGTGTCGCGGAGTTGCTGTGGCGTCGGCCGCCGCGAGCCGTCCGGGTCGATCAGGGTCCGGGCGACGAGCTCGTCGTAGCTGTCAGGAGGTCGGATCGGCATGCGCGAACAGGTTGCACGACGCGGGCCAGGCCGCGGCGCCTGGCGTGTCGTCGGGGTGTTGTCGATGTGTCGTCGCTCCCGCGCGTCGACTTCGCCAGAGTGGAGACATGAACAAGAAGTCCGACGACCGCGCCCTGGAAGTCCTCGATCTCGATGCGCTCGACGAGGTGTCGGGAGCCGGCCGCGAGGTCGGCACGTACGCCTCGGTCAATCGCAGCTACGGGATCTTCACCGTGTCGACCACCACGTACACGGATGGCGCCGGCAACTCGTTCCAGGGGGTGACGACCGGATGGGGCGCCAGTGTTCCGGGCTGGTCGGCGTCGGCGGGCAAGGTCTACGCGAACGACGACAATCCCACCGCGTCGTTGCGCGATGTCGCCCTCGGCCCGTCGTGGTCCGGCGGTCTCCTCGATCAGACCTCGGTCAATGGCACGGGCTACACGCTCGAGCTCGCCACGACGAACCCGCTGCAGGCGAGCCTCGAACGAACCAACACCACCGAGATCCCCGGGACCGCCACGTCGGCGCCTCAGCCGACGACCCAGACCTTCGACGACGGCTCGACCCTGACGACCCACACCGATGGCACGACGACCGCCACGAACGCGCCGGCCGATCCACAGTCGTCGACGCAGAGCTTCGATGACGGTTCGACGCTCACGACGCACCCGGATGGCACGACCACGTCCACGGACGCCACGGACCACGCGCCAGCAACGGGAACCGGGGAGGCGCCGCACGATGGCGCACAGGAGACGTCCGCACCCAACGACGGTGGCAGCAACGAACATGCCCCCGACGATGGCAACGCCGGACACGACGCGGATGGCGGAGCTGGCGGAGCTGACCACAGCGCGTCGGGCGAGGGGGCGTCCGACACGAGCGCTGCCGGCGACGCTGGTGGCGGAGACCACGGCGGGGCTGACACCAGTGGCGGTGGTGGCGACTACGGTGGTGGCGACTACGGTGGAGGTGACACGGGTGGGGACACCGGCGGCGGCGCGTCCGGCGGTGGCGACTATGGTGGTGGCGACTACGGTGGCGGCAGTGAATAGCGCGCCCTGACGCTTCGCGCGAGATCCCCACGCGCGCACCCGAGGTGTCACGCACGGAGGCATCTCGGTGAGCCATGCTATCCAGCTCGGACATGAGCAAACCCGTCTGCGTCGTCGTGGGAATTGGACCGAAGAATGGCGCCTCGTTCGCGAGGCAGTTTCATGGCGCCGGCTACCGCGTCGCGCTGGTCTCGCGCACGACGGAGCTCGCCGAGATCCTCGCGACGGAGCTCGGCGACGCCAAGGCCTACGCCTGCGACGCCAGCAAGCCCGAGGCGGTCGCCGCGACGTTCGCCGCGATCCGCGCCGACCTCGGCGATCCCGAGGTGCTGATCTACAACGCGGGCTCCGGCGCGTGGAAGGGCTTCGACGAGACGTCTCCCGACGAGCTGTCACGTGCGTTCGCCGTCAACGCTCTGGGCCTGATGACCTCGGCGCAGGCCGTCCTGCCCGCGATGCGCCGGGCCAAGCACGGATCGATCGTCGTGGTGGGTGCGACGGCGTCGCTGCGGGGCAAGCCCATGACGACGTCCTTCGCGGCGGCGAAGGCGGCGCAACGCAGCCTCGCCCAGTCGATGGCGCGGCAGTTCTGGCCCGAGGGGGTCCACGTGTCGCTGATGATCATCGACGGCGGGATCGGCGAGGCAGGTGCACGTACGGACGAAGGTGCGCCCGTCAAGCAGCTCGATCCGAACGCGATCGCGGGCGCGGCGCTCGCGCTGACACGTCAGCCGTCCTCCGCGTGGTCGTTCGAGGTCGATCTCCGACCGAAGAACGAGCCGTGGTGAACGACCCTGCCCCGTTCGTCGCCCGGGCGGGCAAGGGCCCGCGCATCCTGCTGGTGCACGGCAGCGCGACCGATCTCATGACGTGGTCGATCCAGCTGGCCTCACCGCTCCGCGAGCGCTTCACGCTGATCGCCTACGATCGGCGGCGCGAGGCCGCCTCGATCGAGGCTCACGCGGCCGACGCCGCGGCCCTGATCCGCGAGGCGCCTGGCGACGTCATCGTCGTCGGCTCGAGCGTCGGCGCGGTGATCGCGCTCGAGCTCGCCCGCGCGTGGCCCACGCTGGTGGCCGGCGCGGTGCTGATCGAGCCACCGATGGCGGCGTCCGATCAGGGGACCGCGGTGCCCGCGCCGTTTCTCGAAGACTTCGATCGCGTCGTCGCGACACAGGGTGGCCCGGCCGCGGGCGAGCTGTTCCTGCGCACGGTGCTCGGCGACGCGGCGTTCGAACAGATCCCGCAAGCGTTTCGCGATCGGTCGGTGGCGCGGTGGGCCGAGATCCGCGCCGACACGGTGGCGCTGATCGCGTATCGCCCGCGGTACGATCAGCTCGCCACGGTGACGACGCCGACGTTGCTGCTCGGCGGTGGGCGCTCGGCGCCGTCCTTCCGGGCGACGCTCGACGCGCTCGCCGCGGTGCTGCCGGCCGCGCGGCTCGAGATCCTCCCGACCGCGGGTCACATGCTGCACGTCGACGCTTCGCGGAGCTTCCAGGCGCTGCTCGTGGGGTTCGCCGACCAGCTCGGTCGCTGACGCTCAGAAGATGACGGGCGCGGCGGTCGTCACCGCCGCACCCCACCACGACGGACCGTTCCCCTGCACGAGCGTGCCGACGCCCGTGTTCGGATCGATCGTGATGAACTGGCCGCCGCTCGTGAAGCCGAACACCTTGGACTTCCAGTAGGCGATCCCCCAGATGTCGACGAAGCCGGTGTCGGAGCCGACCGCCGACGCCGCGAACGAGCCCGCGGCGAGCCGCACCAGCCGATCGTTCGACGCGCCCGTCGCGGTCTGCAGGGTACCCAGGCCCGTCACGGAGACGAGGTCCCCGCTCGACGAGAAGTTCCCCATGTTGCCCGCCTGGGTCGTCGCGCCGGTCATCGGATCGATGCGGAACACGCCGCCGTCAGCCGCGCGCGTCCCGACGAGGATGTCGGCGCCGGTCTGGCCGACCATCGCGGCCGGCACGAACGACAACCCGTTGAACTGCCCGGTGAGGCCGGTCGACAGCTGCGTCGCCTGGGCGGTCGTGGGGTCGATGCGATAGATCGTGTCGTACGACATGCCGACCATCACGCCGTCCTTGTCGATCGCGATGTCCGTCATCTGATCGCCGCTGTTCGGCCAGCCGAAGTCACCGACCTGCGTGATCGCGAGCGTGTCGGGATCGACCTGGTACAGCGCGCTGGCCGTGTGCGCGTAGACATAGGTCACCACGCCACCACCGCCGCCGCCGCCGCCGCCGGGATCCGCGTCCGGGGCTCCGTTCGCATCGGGGCTCCCCCCGAGGCCGACGTCGGGACGCGTCGGCGCCCCGCAACCAGTGCCAAGCAGCATCGCCAGTACGCCCAACCGAACGGTCCTCATCGGCGGGACCTTACTCCCCGGCGGGCGCGTCCATCAATGCCTGTTTCACTGCACCGTCAGCGTGCCGCGCGCCATGTCCATCCCGCACGCGTACCCGATCACTCCGCTGGTGGGGAACGTCGCCGCGATCTCGACCGGCGTGTCGAGGGGCAGCGGCTTGTCGATCTTCGTGCCGTCCGGAAGCTGGAGCACGACCTCCTTGGCGCACGTCTCGTCGGTCTTGCGCTCGAACACGAGCGTGACCCGCTTGCCCGCCGGCACCTTGACGTCGGCGGGCTCGAAGCCGTTCTTCGTGACCTTGATCTCGAAGCGACCCTCGGCGGACGTGCTCGCCGGCTCGGCCTTGCTCGCCTCCCGGCTGCAAGCAGGGAGCACGAGCGCACACGCGAGGGCATAGCGGAGGAACATCATGGAGCGTCTTCTTCCTTGGGTGACGGGGGCACGAACACATCCGGCAGGCGACGGCCTTTCCAGAACGCGAAGATCGCAGGATAGACGAGGAGCTCGAGGATGAACGAGGTCACGAGGCCACCGATCATCGGCGCGGCGATCCGCTTCATCACGTCGGCGCC
>JAPLLF010000074.1 GCA_026387715.1 Pseudomonadota bacterium | reverse complement strand
GGTTCGCCATCACCACGCCGTAGTGGGCGGTGAGCACGGCCCAGTCGTACGCATCGCGATGCGAGAACGCGTCGACGAGCTCGCCGTCCCACGCGGCGAACGAGCCGCCGATCGCGTTCGGGGTCGCGTCCACCGCGGCCTTCAGGAGCGCCGCGAACGGGCTCACGAGCCCTCCTCGAGGAGCGGCAGGTTCGCGTCGATGTATTCGATGTGCAGGTTGAGCGACTGCTCGAGCTGCTTCACCCAGAGGGGGAAGTACTCGCGCCGCATCCTGGGCAGGATATCCGCGGCCAGCTCGTCGACCGTCTGATCACGCGCGGGTACGACGCCGGTCCACAGGATGACGTCCCACCCCCACTTCGTACGCACGGGACCGGCGGTGCGGCCGATCTCCGGAATCCCGAACAGCACGCCGGCGTAGGCCTTTTCGAGCCCGACCATGGCGTACGGCGGGACGTCGGTCTGTTCGATCGCGAGCTTCGCGGTCGCCGCCTCGGCCTGGTACTTCGCCACGACCGGCGTGAGGTGCGGCGCCATGAGCCCTGTCTCGGGGGCGACCTCGGCGGCCAGCTTGTCGGCGATCGCGCGGGCGGCGGCGTCGCGCGGATCGCTCAGCGGGAACGACTTGTCGGGCGACGTGGGCGTAATGGTGACGCGCAGGAAGGTCGACGCGCGATACTCCGGGCGATGGCGGCGCTGATCGTTGTCGGCGAGCGCCTTGATCATCAGGTTGCCGAAGTCGGCCGGCGTCCGGTGCTTCGCCTCGTATGCGGTCGCGACGAGCCGATCGACCAGCGTCGTCCGCCACGCGTCGACGAGCTCCGGATCGGCGGCGAGCCCGCGCCGCTCGGCCTCCTGCGCGAGCAGCTCGAAGTCGACGCAGTCGTGCAGCGCCGCGGTCGCGGTGCGCGCCTTGCCGCCGGTCACCTGGCGGGTCACGCACGACCCCCACACGGGGCGGCCGTTCACCGTCGCGACCTGCACGTCATCCGGCGTCGCGGCCGGGGATGCCCCCACGAACGGGGACATGGTCGGGGGAACGACTGGCGCGGGCGCGGGCTCGGTGGCGCAGGCGACGCCGAGCAAACAGGTGAGGGACCACAGGTGGCGCATCGTCAGTCGCGTTGCACCAGCGCGAGTCGAGCCATCTCCTTGCCCACCGAGATGACCGCGACGCCGATCACCATCACGAGCAACGCCGCGATGTAGTCGCGACGCGCGAGATAGTCGAGCGTCTCCTTGAAGAAGAACAGGCTGCCCGCGATCAGCGCGAGGGCGAGTAGCTCGAAGAAGTACTGGCGGATCGCCAGCGGACGTCGCGCTCCACCGTCTTTACCGTTCTTGCCGTCTTTACCCATGCGTGCTCCTGAAGGCGACGAGCGCGACCATCGCGCCGAGCGCGACGGCGACCGCCAGATAGAACCGCGGACGAGGCCGCCCCGTCTTCGCGTCGGCGCGCGCCTGCGCGAGGGTGCCCACGAGATCGCGATCGCCCGTGCGATGCGGTCGCAGCACGCCGAGGAACACGAAGTGATAGATGCCGAGCCACAGCACGATCGCGCCGATCGTGAGGGCCGTCGTCATCAGCGCGACACGCCCGGGGTACATCTCGCCCAGGTAGTCGGCGATCGCCCCGTCGTAGTTGGCCCAGGCGACGAGCGCAGTGGGGATGACGAGCGACAGGATCACGAGCCCCCAGTAGACGCGCTCGCGACGTTGCCAGCGCGTGGCCGGGCCGGCCTGCGCCGACGACAGCCCCCGGATCGATCGCGGGGTTGGTGGCTCGTGGAACGTCGCGAAGAACGAGACCCCGAACAGGTAGGCGATCAGGCCGAGCGTACACAGCACGTAGCGGGTCGGCCCGTAGACGTAGGACGACGCCATCTGCGGATGGATCCCGACGGGCACGAGCAACGCCGCCGGGAACACGCCGAGCAGCACGTTCTCGGATCGGCGCGCGAGCCCCAGCAGCAGCACGGCGAAGGGCAGGGCCGCGGCCGCCATGTTCGGCAGCCCCTTGAGCGTCCCGACGAACGCGGCGGGCAGGATCACGATCGAGATCCACACGTTGGTACCCAGCGCGAACGCGACCGCATCGGCGAACGCTCGCCATCGCCGCTCGGTCTGCTGGCCAGCCACCCTCATGAATGTACAACGTGCGTGGTACAGATGCCGGCATGAGCGGCCCCCAACTCGTCGTCACGATCGACGGACCCGCAGGCGCTGGCAAGTCGAGCGTCGCGAAGCTCCTCGCGCGTCGCCTCGACTACCGGCTCCTCGACACCGGCGCGATCTATCGCGCCGTCGCGCTCGCGGCCGAGCGAGGCTCGATCCCGTGGACCGATGGCGCCGCGTGTGCCGAGATCGCGCGGACGCTCGACATCCGGTTCGCGTTCGTCGGCGACACGAACCACGTGTTCCTGGGGGAGGAGGACGTGTCGAGCGCGATCCGCAGCCCGGGGATCTCACAGGGCGCATCACAGGTCTCGACGCACCCCCCGGTACGCGCCGCGCTGCTGGACCTCCAGCGCCGGCTCGCGGCGGGCGGCGGGGTGGTCGTGGAGGGGCGCGACACCGGCACCATCGTGTTCCCGAACGCGCGGGCGAAGTTCTTCCTGACTGCCACGGCCGCGGAGCGCACGCGGCGCCGGGTCGCCGAGCTCGCCGCGGCGGGGACCGTGGTCGACTACGACGTAACCCTGCGAGAGATCGAGGAACGCGACGCCCGCGACGCCTCGCGCGACGTCGCGCCGATGGTCCCCGCGGACGACGCCGTGCTCGTGGACAGCTCGACCCAGACCCTCGAAGAGGTGGTCGCCGCGCTCGCAGCCACGGTCCTCGCACGGTCGCGTCCTAACTGATTGACAACGCGTAAAGCCGAGGGTACCAACGCGCCCCTGTGTCGAGAGCCGTTTCGGCGGCAAATCCAACTCGGCACACTGTAGGAGTCGGTTTGAATATGGTTACTCAAGACGAAGGCGAAGATGACTTCGCGGCGATGCTCGCCGAGAGCCTGAGCCAAGATAACGTGAAGGAGGGTGAAATCCTCCGCGGCACCGTGATCGCAGTCGGTAAGGACTTCGCGATCGTCGATGTCGGCTACAAGAGCGAGGGCCAGGTCGCCCTCGAAGAGTTCCGCCTGGCGGACGGCACGATCGGCGTCAAGCCGGGTGACGTCGTCGACGTTCTGCTCGAATCCCGCGAGAACGACGCCGGCATGTGCGTCCTCTCCAAGGAGAAGGCCGATCGCTTCAAGGTGTGGGACGAGATCAGCGCCGCGTGCGAGCGCGACGAGCTGATCGAAGGCGTCATCACCACGCGCGTGAAGGGTGGCCTGTCGGTCACGATCCGCGGCGGCGTGAAGGCGTTCCTTCCGGGTTCGCAGGTCGACCTCCGCCCGGTGCGTAACCTCGACGCGTTCCTCAGCCAGGCGCACAAGTTCAAGGTCATCAAGTTCAACAAGAAGCGCGGCAACATCGTGTTGTCGCGCCGCGTCCTCCTCGAGAAGGAGCGCGCGGCCCTGAAGGAGTCGACACTCGAGCGCCTGAAGGAAGGCCAGATCGTCGAGGGTATCGTCAAGAACCTGACCGAGTACGGTGCGTTCATCGACCTCGGCGGTATCGACGGCCTCCTCCACATCACCGACATGAGCTGGGGCCGGGTCAACCACCCGTCCGAGCTGTTCCAGGTCGGCGATCACGTCCGCGTCAAGGTGCTCAAGTTCAACGCCGACACCGAGCGCGTCTCGCTCGGCCTCAAGCAGATCACGGAAGATCCGTGGAGCCGCGCAGCCGAGAAGTACGTGCCGGGCACCGTCGTGCGCGGCAAGGTCGTCTCGCTCAAGGACTACGGCGCCTTCATCGAGCTCGAAGAGGGCATCGAGGGTCTCGTCCACATCTCGGAGATGTCGTGGACGCGCCGCGTGAAGCACCCGTCGAAGATGGTCGCCGTGGGCGACATGGTCGAGGCCGTTGTCCTCGACGTCGACGTGAAGCAGAACCGCATCTCGCTCGGCATGAAGCAGCTCGAGACCAACCCGTACGAGCAGCTCACCGAGAAGTACCCGCCGGGTACGGTCGTGAAGGGCCACGTCCGTAACATCGCGGACTTCGGTATCTTCGTCGAAATCGAAGAGGGCATCGACGGTCTCGTGCACATCAGCGACATGAGCTGGACCCAGCGCGTGAAGCACCCCTCGGAGCTGTTCCAGAAGGGTGACGAAGTCGAGGCCGTCCTGCTCAACATCGATACCGGCGACGGCGACAAGCCGAAGATCTCGCTCGGCATCAAGCAGCTGGTTCCCGATCCGTGGGATCGGATCCCGTACGACTACCCGACCGGCAAGGTCGTCGATGGCAAGGTGCTCAAGGTGCTCGACTTCGGCGCGTTCGTCGAGCTCGAGAAGGGCATCGAGGGTCTCGTTCACGTGAGCGAGATCAGCGAAGCGCACGTCGAGGACCCGCGCACGGCGCTCACGCCGGGCCAGGTCGTCAAGGTGCTCGTGCTCCACGCCGACGGTGCGGAGCGCAAGATCGGCCTGTCGATCAAGGGCGCGGATCGTGCGAAGGACATGGCGGAAGCGCAGGGCTTCAACTCGGCCAACGCCGGTGGCGCGACGCTGGGTGACAAGTTCCGCGGCAAGCTCGACAAGCTCAAGCCGACCTCACCGGGGCGCTCGGGCACCCGATGGATGGCATCGCTCGTCACCCGTGGTTCGCGGTGCGCCGGGCCGGTGCGGTCGACTGGCAGGTGTTCGAGGTCGGCGGGGGTGGGACGGAGCCCGACCCGTTTCGCGCGCACCACTCGTACCTCGATCCGATCGTCCACGCGGTGTGGCGTGGCGCCGAGGCCGAGCGCGCCGCGGCGTGCCTCGAGCGCGTGAGCGACCCGTGGAAGCGCCAGCTGCGCTACCGGTTCTACCCGGGGCCGAACAGCAACACCTACGGCGACGCGATGCTGCGCGCGTGCAAGCTCCACGCGTCGTTGCCGTCGACCAGCGTCGGCAAGGACTGGCGCGGTGCGTTCGGCGCCAACGTGACGACCGAGGGCACCGGCGTCCAGGTGGAGACGCCGATCCTCGGCTTCCGGATCGGCTTCTTCGAGGGCGTCGAGGTGCACGTCCTCGGGCTCGCGATCGGCGTCGATCTGTGGCCGCCGGCGATCATCGTTCCGCTCGGCCCCGGTCGGATCGGGTTCGCCGACCGATGAGGACGACCGTCCCCGTCTTCGTCGCGTTCGCGCTCGCGGGCGGGGGCGCGCGCGCCGATCTGCTGCGCGGGCTGGACCGGCTCCAGGGGGGCACGACCCTGCACTACGAGCTCACGGGCCTCGAGGCGATCGACACGACCACGCGCGCGGAGGGGGAGGCGCCGCGTGCGCGCGAGCTGATCCTCGCCGGCGTGCGGTTGCACGGCTTCTTCGCGACCGGCTCGACGGTGAACTACGCGACCGGCCTCGCGCTCGCCGCGGGGGCCACGATCGACGGCCGAGGGTTCGCGTACGACGTCGCGCTGTTCCCGGTCGGCGTCGCGGTGCGGTCCGGTCGTCGCACGGCGTTCGTCTCGCTGTCGACCGGGGTCGGCGCGATCGGC
>JAPLLF010000149.1 GCA_026387715.1 Pseudomonadota bacterium | reverse complement strand
ATCGCGGTCTCGTCGGTGCGCTCGACGTACTGCTGCAACGACTGCGGGAAGACGTCGCAGCAGAGCCAGAGCCTCGAGGCGGCCAAGTGGCCCCTGCACTTCGCCGAGCACGTGTGTTCGACGTGCGGCGGGACGACGCGCAACGAGATGCCGGCCGAGATGCTGACCCCCCTCAAGAAGGCCAGCACGAGCGTTCCGCCGGCGAGCGCGAAGCTGATCGCGCAGCGCGACGAGATCTTGTCGCGCGCGCTCACCGACGCCAACGTGGCGCAGGCCGGCGATGGCGCGACCGCCGCGATCGGGGCCGACGACACCATCCTCGGCAAGTACAAGATCGTCAAGCGGCTGTCGGCGGGTGGCATGGCCGAGGTGTTCCTGGCCAAGCAGGTCGGCATCGGCGGCTTCGAGAAGCCCGTCGCGCTCAAGCGCATCCAGCGCCAGCTGCTCGAGACCCGTCACCTCGCGATCGACATGTTCCTCAACGAGGCGAAGATCGCCGGGCGCCTGATGCACCCGAACATCGTGCAGGTGCTCGACGTCGGCGAAGTCGGCGGGGCGCTGTACCTGGCCATGGAGTACGTCAACGGCAAGGATCTTCGCGACATCGTCAAGAAGCTCCGAACCACCCGCGCCATGATGCCGCTGGGAGAGGTGTGCTTCGTCGTCCGCGAGGTCGCCAAGGCGCTCCATCACGCGTACTGGTCGATGGACATGGCCGGGAAGCGGCTCTCGGTCGTCCATCGCGACGTGTCGCCGCACAACATCATCCTGAGCTTCGACGGCACGGTCAAGCTGCTGGATTTCGGCGTCGCCATGTCGTCGGTCACCGAGCACGACGAGACGATGGTCGTCGGCAAGTGGCTGTACATGTCACCCGAGCACACGACGAAGCAGGCGGTCGATCATCGATCGGATCTGTTCTCGCTCGGCGTGATCCTGTACCTGCTCTGCACCGGGAACATGCCGTTCTCGGGGACCGACCCCAAGGAGATCGTCAGGAAGATCCGCGCCGGGCAGTACAAGCGCCTGCAGGAGGCGGCGCCCGATCTGCCGGAGAGCCTGGCGACGCTCATCGATCGGCTGCTCGCGCCGAAGCCCGAGGATCGTCCGCAGACCGGCAACGAGGTCGTCGCGGCCCTGACCGAGTTCACGCGGAGCTACGGGTTCGACAGCTCGAACGCCAATGTGGCCTATTTCCTCTCGCAGCTGTTCGCGAGCGAGCTGGTCGGCACGGACGCGGCGGGGATGGGCGAGGCCCGACCTGATCTCGCCACGGAAGTGGCGATGGGGTCGGGCGCGACCCAGCCTCAAGGCGAGGCGGGATCTCAGTCCCAGCCAGGCTCGTTGACTCCCAATTCGTTGACGCCGGGATCGTTGGCGCGGCGGTCGTCCGGGGTGGTTCGCAACACACCGCAGACGGGACTCTCGGCCGTCGATGTCTCGGTGTCGCTGGCACGTCGGAGTGGCGAGTATTCCGTCCCCAACAACCGGCAGGATGCCTCGGGCGCCACCATCCGTCACATGGCGACGCCCCCGCCGAAGCCCCCGCTGCCGCCTGCGAATCCGAACCTCTCGAACCCGAACATCCCGAACGTTCCGAACGTCCCGAACGTCCTGCCACCTCCTCCGATGGTGGTGGTGCCCGAGGGCAACAAGAGCAACATGGGGAAGATCGGCCTCCTCGTGGCGTTGCTCGCCGTCGTGATCATCGTGGTGCTGCTGGTCGTTCGCTGATCGTCGTTCGGCGCAACGTGCGCGACATCCAGCGCCGCCGCGTCGCCACCTCGGGCTACCTGGACGCGACGGCGGCCCGCGCTTCGGCCAGGCCCGCGGTGCCCTCGTCGGCGGTGCTCCAGAGCTCGAGGAGCTGCTGGTAGCGGGTGCGTGCACCCGTCGCATCCCCCGCCATCGCCAGCGCCCGCGCCGCGCCGAGGACCGCAGAGGCACGGTTGGGATGCTTGTCGAGCACGAGCGTGTACTCCACGAGCGCGTCCTTCGGCTGCTTGAGCCGCAGCAGGGTGTCCGCGATGTCCTCGTGCACGATGAAGCCGCTCGGGTTCATCTCGCCGCCGCGCTCGAGATCGGAGTCGACCACGGACTCGCGCAGGATCTCGAGCAGGGCACGGTCATCACCGCTCGCACGCGCGATCAACGCCCGGCCATGCCGCAGGTGCGTCTCGTGGATCTTGTCGACGACCTCCTTGGGCTGCGTCGCCTCGAAGAACGGTTGGAGCTTGTCGAGCACCACCTCCATCTCGGCGCCAAGGCGCTTGGTCTTGACCAGGTCGTGTTGCGCCGACGCGGCGCGCGCCCGTGCGTCGAGCGCGTACATCTCCACGACGAGCGCGTCGTTGGTGGCCGACGACCCCGGCGAACAGACGCTCGCGGGTTCGCCCGAGCGCGCCACGGCGCCGAGGATGGGCTCCGCCGCCACGGCCGGGCTGTCGAGCGGCGCGAGCAGCTCATCGACGCGCGCCCAGTCGCCGGTCCGCGCCATGTACGAGGCGACCTGCGTCGCGTACAGGCTGCGCTGATGGAAGCCGAGCCCATCGCGCACGGCCTTGGCGAAGATGGCCATCGCTGCGTCGCTGGCCTTGCGGTGGCCCAGCTCGAAGTCCATCTCGAGCATCCAGGTCAGGCTGTGGAAGTCGTGGTGGTCGGCCGACAGCTTGTCGCGCTGCGCCGAGGCGAGCGACGCGTCCCAGGCCGACTGGCAGCTCGTGATCGCCTCGCTCCACATGCCCAGCCGAGAGAAGATGTGCGCGGGCATGTGGCGTGCGTGGTAGGCCGCCGGCGCGACCTTGGCGTAGGCGCGCGCGTAGGGCAGCGCGAGCGACGCGAGCTCGGGCATGTCGTAGGCGTGGAGCAGGTAGTGCGCGGCGCCGGGATGCTTGGGGTTGTGCTCGAACACGCCGCTCGCCAGCGCCGCGGCACGCGTGCGCACCGCCACGGTGTCGGGATCCTCCGGGCGGGTCGTGGACAGCAGCGCGAGCGCGAGGAACGTCGCAGATTCGTCGTCGGGAAACTTGGCGTGGAGCGCCTCCATGGTGGTCAGGAACCGCTGCCGGCTCTCGCGGACGGTGCCGTTGGTGAGCAGCGCGACGGCGGCGGCCACCCAGGCCTGCTCGCGCAGCGGCAGGAGCTGCGGCGTCGGCATGCGCGACAGCAGCTTCCGCGCGGTGCCGATGTCGTCGTCACCCCACACCAGCTTGCACCGGCTCATCGCGGCGCCCCAGTAGCCCATCCGCATCGTGGGATCGGCGACGATCGCCGCGTCGAACTCCTTGGTCGCCTCCTCGTACCAGAACGAGTGCAGCGCGAGCAGGCCCCGCGTGAAGTGGGCGCGGGCCGCGGGCGTGCCCTCCACGAGCTTGAAGTCGAGCGCGCCGAGCGCGGCGCTGTCGTAGAGATCGCTGGCTGGTAGCGCGTCGGGCTTCGTCGCAGATGACGCTGCGACCTCGACCTTCTCGGGGGCGGGCGGCGCGGTCTTCGACGAGCAACCCCCAGCGATCACACAGATCAGCAGCCATCGCAGCCTCGCGTTCGACATTGCGCGACTCTACTCGGGACACCGAAAAAGAAAACGGCCCGCTCGAAAGAGCGGGCCGAAACTCGATCCGAAGTCTCGAACGAGACCTCAGGTCGGTCTTAGGGGACCATGTTGAAGCCGATGCTCGTGCACGAGGTGCCGACCATGTCGACGCGGTGGATGTTGTCGAACGTGCGCGTGCGGTGGAGGAGGTGAGCGATGAACATGATGCCGCCGTCGGGCATCGTCGCCATCGTCGACGCGGGGATCGTGACGTGGCCGGGCTTCGTCGAGACGCACAGCATGTGCACGCCGACCGGTCCGAACACGGCGACGAACATCAGCATGTCCGGGGGCGCCGACGGGGAAACCGTGTAGGTCCGGTCGAAGACGGCGCTACGGCTGAGCTGAATGCCGCCGCCGGTGGCGAAGTTGGCGCCTGCCTTCATGCGGCCCGGGCAGTTGGCGTCCGACGTGTTGTAGGCACAACCGTCCGACGAGAAGCCGGCGACGACCGGGCGGGGCGGAATCTCGATGCCCTTGAGGCCGTCCTTGAAGTCGAACACGGTCGCGGGGGCATCAGGCCCGCCCGGGATCGTGACCTTGAGCTGCGCGTTCGTATCCGCACCCTGACCACCCAGCTTCGCCGGGTCGATCGTCAGCAGCGGATCCATGCCCGCGGGCACGTTGTACGTGAGGTTGTGGAACGAGCCACCCATGAACGGGGTGATGAAGTTCTCGTAGAGCGGCATGTCCCACGACGGCTTCGAGCCATCCGTCGCGCCGAGGGTGATCTTGGGGCCGACGTCCATGTAGTGGCGGCCACCCGGCGCCCAGCTCGCGAGCACGCCGAGCGTGTTGGAGCCGTCGGCGAACGGATAGATGTGATCCGTGTTGGGGTTACAATCCAACATGTTGTCGTTGACGATGTGCGGGAACGGGACGTTGTCCACGGCCTGCTTGTCGATGAAGTACGCCGTGGTCAGGATGTGGGTGACGCCGTCCGGGAACACGAAGTTCTCGATCCGGATCTCGCCGCCATCCTTGCCGTCATAGCCGATCGGCTTCTCGACGAACGCGGCGGGCGCATCCACCTGGGGCGCTGCGTCCGGGGTCGCCGGCGTCGCGTCATCACCACAAGCAACAAGGCAGCACGCTGCCGCAAACATCTGTCCGATCTGACTCTGGCGCATATTTTGAATTTCCCCTGGTATCTAGTTAGGGCACGTACGGTTTGACAAGGACCCACCGCGCATCCCCCGCGGTCTGTCCATCTTCAGCCGTCAACTCTACCCTGATTTCAACCATCGTATCAAGAATGTCGGCCGCGAGCGAATCGACAAACACGATTCTGCCGAACGGCAACGAAAGTTTTCCATCCGGCGTCTCGACGAACGGCTGGTGGAAAGGTGGGATGTCCTGGCTCGCGCGACTACCATCGGGGCGAAACAGGTCGAAGCGCGTCGCGGGCGCATCGGCGCGGCTCGTGCCGGGATCCATGCCCGTCATCTTCACGTTGCCGATCACGTGACGACCACCCTGCGCCCCCTCGACCAGATACACGATGTCGTTGGCGAACGGCTCCCAGAGATCGACGCCCGTGCCGACCTCCGCGGTGGCCGGCTCGGTGACCTTCGTGCCGGGGGCATCGGAGCATCCCATGACCGCCAGGAGCGCCGTCGTGAGGACCCCGCATCGAGCGGATGCAACCTGACGACGAGACCCCATACGACGATTCTATGTTAGCGAGCGGGTGAAGTGGGAGTCAATGGCCGGCCGCGTGGCCGAGGGCACACTCGCCGACGGACGATCCGTCGACGATCCCCCGACGAGTCAGCTCGACGTCGGTCTACTTGCGAACGATCGCGACGCGACGGTTGCGGTGATCGGCCGCCGGATACTTGAGGCGTGTGTCGCCGTACGAGATCACCTCGAGCCGGGAGGCATCGACGCCCGCGGACACGAGGTGGTCACGCACCCACTCGGCGCGCTTCTGCGCGAGCGCCATGTTGCCGTCCGGCGTGCCGGTCGGGTCGGCATGCCCCTCGATGATGACCTGCGTCGTCGGGTTGGCCGTCAGCCACTGGACGGCCTTGGCGAGGGATGCACTCGCCTCGGCATTGCCCACCGTGAAGTACACCTCGCCGTCGATCGAACCGGCGGGGGCCTTGGCCACCACCTTCGGCTTCGGCTCGGGCACGTCGACCGGCTTGTCGACCACGATGGGCTTGGGCTCGGGCTTGGGCTCGGGCTTGGGCTCGGGCTTGGGCTCGGTCACGACGACCTTGGGCTCGACGACCTTCGGCTTGGGCTCGACGACCTTCGGCACGACGGTGGGCTCCACCGCGGTCTCGCCTGGATCTCGGGCGGCGACGATCTTGTTCTTGGCGTCCCGGTCTGGACCGGCGGCGATCGGCCGCCGCGCCTCGCGCGCGGCGATGACGTCACGCGATTCATCCGCGCGAACCGGCTTGCGGGCGATCGAGCTCTCGACCGACCGGAGGTCGGCGACCACGTCACCCGAGCGCACCATCACGACGGCGCCACCGGGGCCGAAGTTCGAGCGCGCGGCGTCTTGCTGGCCCGCATCGGCGATCACGATCGCGTACGACTTGCGCTTGGCCGTCGCCGGCGTGGAGGCGACCTCGACGTGATGTCCCGCGGCCGATAGATCGCGCTGCAGGCGCTGGGGCGGGGTGCCGAGGAGCAGCACCTCCGACGGGTTCGAGGTGCGGGCGACCGCTTTGCGCGGCGCCGAGCTCTTGATGGTCAGCTTGACCCCGCATGCATCGGCCGCAGGGGCCTGTGCTTCGATGGCGAGGACAGTCAACAAGCCCACGATTTTCAAGTTCATTGGACGCACTCCCTACTCGTCGATCCCGATGGCGACGGCAGCAGTATTCTTAACAGAGCACCGGTCACCCTGCAAGGTATCCATCTCGACGCCCGGCACCCGGAGGTCCACCGACACCGTCGGTGATCGTGGTCAGGTGTCGGTGCCGTGACACGCGAAGGTGGCGCGATCCTCGTCGGTGAGATGACGGTGATCGCACGTCGACCACGATCGTGACCGCTTCTGGAGCCTAGATCGCAAACGTAGACGTCGGGGTTTACGTTTACGAGGCCAGGGCGAGGATTTCGGTGCCTCGACGGTCGAGGTAGCATGCGGTGGCATGCGTCCTCACGTCGTCCTGCTGGTCGTGCTCGCGGGGTTCGGATGCAAGCGCGAGGACGCGCCCGCGCCCACGCCCACACCCGTGAAGCCGATCCCGCCGGTGGTTCCCGACGCGCGCGTGGAGGTCCCAGCGTCCACGCCGAGCTGGTACCGCG
>JAPLLF010000940.1 GCA_026387715.1 Pseudomonadota bacterium | reverse complement strand
GGTCGAGCGGCTGTTCATCGAGGGCCGCTACCGTTGACGTGAGTCGAATGATCAGGCGACCAGGATGCCGGCCAGGCGATTCCCGAACTCGAGCGAGCGATCGAGCAGGAAGGTCGGGGCGGCGCCCACCGCGCGGAGCTCGTGATTCGACCGCTCGACCAGCGTGACGACGAGCTCGGAGTCGGGGGGGAGGTGGCGCAGGTCGATCTGTGGCTCGACGATGCTCTCGGATCCGGCGCACCGGGCGATGAGCGCCCGGCGCAGCATCTCCAGGTAGGCTTGCAGGTACAGGGGCGATCCCTGGTGCCCGGCCGCGGTGATCACGTTGCCCACCGTGAACGTCAACGGGCGCAAGAACGTCGGATACAGGAAGCCTCGACCGAGCGCGTCGTCGAACGTCGGCGGCCAGATGCCGTCGAGCCCCTCGTCTGGGCGCCACGGGGGTCCGGGCGTTGCCTCGTGGGAGATCGTGAACACGCCTGCCGCCGGATGGATCCGCCGGAGCACGTTCGCGATCGCGTGGACCTCCTCGAGCGGATCGGCGGACTCGATCATCACCAGGCCGTGGGGTCGTTCCTCGGCGAGGTCGATCGACTCGGCGAGCGAGTGCGACGCATCGATCGCGATGTGCGAGGGGAGCATCCGGGCGAGTCGGGCGGGCAGCGTCGGGTCGACGTGCTGGAGCAGCACGCGCGGTGGATCGGTCAACACCGAGGGATCGAGCTTGAGCAGCTTCACGGCGATCGTGCGGATGTGGTCGGGCGTGAACGGCTTGCCGATGTAGAGCACCCCGCCGAGCTTGACCGCGCGGGCAACCACCGTCGTGGACGAGATCGACGTGACCAGCACGACGGTGGTCGAGTTGCCTCGCTTGCGGATCTCGGCGAGCGCGGTGGGCCCGTCCATCACGGGCATCACGCAGTCGAGGAAGATCAGGTCCCACTCTGACGACATCGCCTTCTGCACCGCGACCTCGCCGTTCTCGGCGTGGCCGATCTCCACCCCGAACGGCTCGAGCGCCGCGTGCATCGCGTTGCGGATGAGCGCCGAGTCATCGACGAGCAGGATGCGGGGCATGTCTCACATGGAACGGCCGTTCACGGGGACCTTCAAGGGGCCGACGATCACGCCTGTCACGCGCCGCACGTCGGTCGATTCGGGGTCGAGAGGACCCATGCCCACTGCCATCATCATCGACGATTCGCCCATCGCGCGGGGGCAGCTCCGGAAGCTCGCGGTCGTCGCGGGCTATACCGTCGTCGCGGAGGCTGGCTCCGCCGAGCACCTCAATGAGCTCTACGAGAAACATCGTCCCGATCTGGTCACGCTCGATATCGTGATGCCGGGCGTCGACGGCGCGGCCGCCGCCTGCGCGCTGCTCGGCCGCCACCCCGAGGCGACCCTCGTGATGGTCACCTCGCTGAACACGCGCGAAAAGCTCGATGCGTGCCGACGCGCCGGGGTCAAGTACTACCTGCTCAAGCCGCTCCATCCCGAAAACACGGTGGAGGTCCTTCGGCACCTGGCCACGCATCCCACCGGCACGACGGCGATCCCGCGCATTCCTTTGATCGACCAGGAGAGCCACTCGTGAGCTCCGCCCTTCATCCCTCCCTGATCGATCACTTCCTCGCCGTCGTCGTGCGCTACCTCCGCTCCACGGTCGGCGTCGACGCCGTCGTCGCCGCGATCGGCGAGCCCTCGTCGTCGCCGACGATCGCGGTGGCGCTCGACTTTGGGGGCGACGTCCGCGGCCCGGTCACCTGGGTGTTCCCCGAGCCGATCGCGCTCGAGCTGGTCCGTCGGCTGATGTCCGATCCGAACCCCGATCCCGACACGGCGATCGATGGCGCGACCGAGCTCGCGAACATCCTCACCGGGCGGGCGAGCGAGGCGCTCGAGGCCAACGGCTTTCACTGTCAGATCGGCGTGCCGCGTGTCCACACGGGGGATCTTCCGGGCGGCGTGGCGGTCCGGATGACCACGATCGACGGTCCGATCGACGTCGTGCTCTCGATGTCGACCTCGACGCTCAAGGAGATCCGGGTGATCGTGTGATCTGCCTCAGCGAACCACGATCTCGAGTCCGGTGATGTTCGGGAGGCTCGCGTCGAGCGTCACCTCGAGCCCTGCCGCCGGCGGGTCGATGAGATCACCGCGCTCGTCGTCGACGGCGACGAGCTCGTAGGTCTCGCCCAGCTCGGCGACGAACGAGAAGTGGCCGCCGGGTCCGGGCGTGACGACCTGTTCGTTCGCGGTATCACGCGCGGAGATCCGCACGCGGCAGCGCGCCGGGTCGCCATGCGTGTCGACGACGGTGCCGGCGATCGTGCCGGTGTCGGCGAGCTCGATCGTGAGGCTCGACGCGCCCATCGCGAGCGCGCGCGCGGTCGCCAGCCCGCTCGGGTGGGCGACCCTCAGGATCGCTCCCGGCGCCGCGACGTAGCCGAGCGCGTAGCTCCCATCGCCGCGGGTGCGCGTGGCGTGCGGGCCGATCCTCACCTCGGCGTCGGCCAGCGGTCGGCCCGCGTGGACGACGAACCCGACGAGCCGCGCGGTGGTGAGGGGGGCCTCGTCGGCGCGGGCGTAGGCGAGCATGACGTGCGCGACCTCGTCGCTGCCTGCCTCGTGCACGGTCGTGCGGTCGACGACGTCCCGTGCTCCGTCCAGGATCCGGAACTGGTAGCGCCCGTCCGCCACGCCGCGCAGCGTGAAGCGCCCGGCATCGTCGGTCATCGCCAGGACCGGCACGCCGACCGCGTGGACCGCGAGCCCCGCGGCGCGCTTGCCATCCACCCCGGTCACGTCGCCCGCGAGGTCGCGCGCCGGCTGGAGCTCGACGTCACGGGCGGTGTCGGCGAGCGAAAACGTCACGGACGTCGCGCCGAACCCGCGCGCGCGCACGGTCGCCACGAGCGGCTCGCGGTTGACACACGCGGTGAAGCGGCCGGCGCGATCGGTGGTCGCGATCGCGACCCCGCCGACGTCGATCGTCGCACCCTCGAGCGGCCGGCGGTGCGCGCGTACGACGCGCGTCACCGACGTGCAGGGATACGCGTGCAGCTCGGCGACGATGTCGCCGTCGAGCGCATCGATCTCGACGACGCGTGACGTTCGTCCAGGCGCCGTGGCCAGGAGCACGTAGCGACCGGCGCGCTGTGGCCCGAGATCGAACGCGCCATCGGCGCGCACGGCCACGTCGAGCCCGGCCCACCCCGTCGGGTCAGGCGCCGCCATCCGGAGGTGAACCATCCCGCCCCCCTCGAGCGTTCCCGACACCTGATGGGGTGGGGCGTGTGGTCGGCCGAACCACGGTGGCAACGTCGCCGACGCGAGCGTCGCCGCGCCGCTGGTCACCCGCGGTGGCGGATCGCGGTCGTCGCGTGCGCAGGCCACGAGCAGGAGGGCGCACGCGAGGATCCGCACCGCGCTGAGACACCGCCGCGCGCCGGCGGTTTCAACAATCGTTCGAAAAAGCCGGGGGGAGCCGAGGTCGAGCCCGTCGACTGGGTAGGACTCGAAGGCACCGCGACGTTGTATCGTCATCGACGCATGTCGACGCCGAAGGTCCCGAAGGTCCCGAAGGTCCCGACCGCGAACAAGCGGAAGGCCCTCGTGGCCGCGCCCAGCGCGGCGCAGCAGCAGTTCCTCGCGAGCATCCTCGCGGACCCCGACGACAAGAAGGCGCGGCTCGTCTATGGCGACCTGCTACAGGATCAGGGCGATCCGCGCGGCGACTTCATCGTGCTGCAGGCCACGCGCGCCGAGCTGGCCGACACCGACGAGCGGGTCCCGGCGCTCGACGCGCAGCTGGCAGCGCTGCTCAAGAAGCACAAGAAGGCCTGGACCGCGTTCGGCGACAACAAGGGCGCGCGCTGGGAGTACCGGCGCGGCTTCGTCGAGAAGCTCTCGCTCGACGCCGCGGATCTCCTCGTCAACGGGCCGGCGATCTTCGCGGCCGAGCCGATCGAGGAGCTCAACATCTGGAAGATCCAGGACAGCAAGGTGAAGCTCGGCGCGTCGCGGCTCGCGCCGCTGCTCGCGCTGCCGCTCCACCGCGTGCGCCGGCTGTCGCTCGCGCGCTGCACGCTCACCCGGGACGACTTCGCCGCGCTCGCCGACGCCGACACCCTCGGCGGCGTGGAGTTGCTCGATCTGTCGAACGGTGGCAGCGCCGAGAGCCCGATCGGTGCGCTCGCCGCGGCGACCTCGCTGCCGAGGCTGCGCGAGCTGCGCATCGGCGGCTGCATGTGCGGCGACGAGGGCCTCGCGGAGCTCGCGCGGGCCAAGGCCCTACGGTTCGAGCGGCTGATCGCGCCACGCAACGACCTGACGTCGGGTGGCGCCGAGGCCATCGCGAACGCGACCTGGGCGCCGACGCTCGTGCACCTCGACCTGTCGAGCAACGAGCAGTTCGGCGACGCGGGGCTGCGCGCGCTCGGCGCGTCGACGAAGCTGACCTCCCTCAAGACGCTGCGGCTCGACTACGTGGGCCTCTACGAGGAGGCCGCCGACATCGTGCTGGCCTCGCCGGTGTTCGCGCGGCTCGACGTGCTCGATCTCTCGCAGGGCCTGCTGGCCGCCGACCGCGATCGGATCCGCGCGGTGTTCGGCGATCGCCTCGTCGCGTGATCGGTCAGAGCACGCGCGCGAGGTTGGCGAGCGCGATCCGCCGCAGCTTGAGGAAGCGGTTCGGGTCACCGCGATGGTCGTCGGCCCAGGTCCGGATCGCGCGGGCCTCGCTCGCGAACGCCGTGGCGAACGCGGCCGGCCAGTGCTGGTGCCACGCGATCGTGAACGCGGCGAGCGCATCGGCGTGGCGGCCCGTGGGCGTGCCGGCGATGGCCTCGCGAACCGCCCGCGCGAGCGTGGCGGCGTCCACCTGGCCGGCGCCGCGCTCCATGGCCAGCGGCAAACCACCGGCCCGAAGCATTTGCCACGCGTCGGTCACCCTTCGTACCGTACCACCATGACCTTCGACCGGCCGCGCATCGATCGGCTGCTGGCCCGCGCCGCGGCGCAGCTCGACGGCGAGTGGCTCGTCGTCGGTGGCTCCGTGGCGGCGATCTGGTTCGCCGCGACGCGCACGACCGAGGACGTCGACATGTTCGGGCTCGCCGGCTCCAACGCCGAGCGCCTGGCGCTCATGGCGATCGCCGAGGACGAGGGCCTCCCGATCGAGGCGATCAGCACGACCGCCGAGTACTTCGTCCGCCGCATCGCGAACTGGCGCGACGAGCTCGTCGTCCTGCTGCAGGGCCGCGCCACGATCTATCGCCCCAGCGCGACCCTGTTCTTGCTGCTCAAGGCCCGGCGGCTGTCGGCCACCGATCTCGAGGACTGCCTCGCGCTGATCGCGCACTGCCGCACCAGCGGCGAGTGGATCGAGGTCGACCGCGTCCGCGCGGAGCTCGCCGCGCTACCGGCGCCAGCCACGGCGCTGTTCGAGCGTCGCGCCGCCCTCGCGACCGCGCTGCTACCTACTTCTTCTTCATGATGATCAAGTGCCCGTGTAGCTGCATGTCCGGGTAGCCGAACCGGAACTTGAGCTCGCGCTTGGGCTGCGCCGCGAACAGCGCCTTCCAGTTGGGCTCGATCGACTTCGCCGCGACCATGTTCGGGCGATCCCAGCGGCCCCAGGTCTCGTACTCGAAGCCCGCCGGCGTGCCGTACTTCGGCGCCAGGCCGGTCGTGTCGCTCACCATCCACTGCACGTGATCGATGATGTACTTGCGCATCGTGTTGAAGTCGTCGAACGACAGCAGGTAGCTCGCCGCCTTGGTCATCCCGGCGACGGTGCCCTTGCCCTCGAGGTACTTGAGCGCGCCGGGCTCCTTCTTGAGGTGCGCGTCGTCGAGGTTCGCCATCAGGTGGCGATACGTCTGCTCCTTGCCCGCCGGCGCCGTGGTGGTGCCCTTCTTGTGGAACTTCATCTCGACGCTCGCGAACGTGCGGTTGCGCCGGGCGACGTCGGTGACCTTGGCGAGCGCCGCGAGATCGGCGTCGGTGATGTAGACGAGGCTGCCGTCCGCCGCGACCTTGAAGTAGCGGAGCGACGTCAGCTCGTAGCCGTGGATCGTCAGCGCCGACAGGCTGAAGATCAGCTGGGTCGGCAGCGCGCCGCCGCGCATCGCCTCGATCATGTTCATCGTGACGGAGAAGTTCGACTTGTAGAGCGAGCCGATCTCGGTCGCCACCGTCGCGAGCGCGGCCTTGATCTGCTTGTCGCCGAGCCGCGCCAGCGACGTCGGATCGCCGGCCGGCTCGAGCGACAGCGTCGTGATCTCGTCGGCGTCGGGGTACACGGTGAGCGCGGTCGACAGGTCGCCGCCCGCGAACGGGTAGACGACGGTCTTGGGCACGGTCGCCGGCACGTGGGCGGCGAAGAACGCGCGGGCCGGCGTGATCCACGACGTCGTGTACTCGGCCTGGGCCGCGCGCACGGTCTTGCAGTGCCCCGCGTAGACGGTGTCCTTGACGGACGCGACCGTCCCCTCGGCGCACGCGCCGACCACGAGCAGGGCCTTGGCCTCGTCGAGGAACTCGTGGGGAGGGGAGTCGGCGTGGGCGACGCCGACCAGGCTGCAGAGGAGGAACGCGACAGCAGAGCGCATCGGCGGACCATGCCACGAGGCGATCCGCGAATCCTGGAATTCGCTGCCCGAGCGGCGCGTTCCGCGTCAGAAGTCGCGCGCGACCGCGGCGCCGAGCTGGACGATCGTGCCGTCGACCGGCACGTCGCCGACGATCGCGCGATGGGCCGACACCTCCGGCACGAGGTGCCAGCAGCGCGCGAACCGCCAGTCGGCGCCGCCGAACATCCCGAGCGTGACGCCGGTCGCGTGGCCGCCGCCGAGCGGCACGAACAACGACCCGATCGTGGTCGTGCCGAGGCTCCACGCCCACGTCGTCGACGTGCGGCGCGTCGTCACGATCCCGAGCTTGGCCTGGGCGAGGATCAGGTCGCGCCGCACGCCACCGATCGCGCCGAGCAGCGCCCACGACCAGCCGCTCACGCCACCATCGACCAGCCGCTGCCGCACGCTCGCCTCGATCCCGATCGCGTAGAGCTTGAGACCGACGTCGGTGTTGGCCGCGACCCCGTAGCGCGCGCCGACCTCGCCGGTCACCGTCGGCGTCCGGGTCTGCATCGGATCGTCGCGGTAGGCGCCAGCGCCGAGCGCGGCGAACCCTTGCCCGCGGCCACGCCCGACGGTCTCGGCCGACTGGTACGTCGTGACCGAGCCACACGCCCCGACGAGCGCGACGAGCGCGAGCCTAGCGACGATGCGCATCGAAGAAGTCCAGGATGTCCGCGTTGTCGACCTCGTGGCTGACGCGGCCGATGCGGTCCTCGCCGAGGTAGGGCCAGCCCCCCGGCCAGGTGTGGCCGCCGCCGTCGATCACGAACAGCTCGGTCGCGGCGGCGCACCCGTCCCACGTGCGCAGGGTCGCGGTCGTGCCGTCGTCGGGATCACGCGCGGCGCGCGGCGCGTCGGTCGACGTCGGCGCGCAGCCGTTGCGCGCGGCCCACCCGGCCATCGTCGCCGCGACCGCCGTCTTCGGCGCGCCGTCGTCCTGCAGGCACGCGCCGTCGCCACCGTCGTACGCCCAGCACGGATCGGCGGTGCCGTGGAACGCGCGCACGGGCACGCGCGCGTCGCATGGGTCGCCGTCGTCGGCACATTCGTTGGCGCCCGCGACCGGCGCGATCGCCGCGATCCGATCGGGCCGCTGGCACGCCAGGCGGTGGGTGATCGCGCCGCCGTTGGAGATGCCGGTGAGGTAGACGCGCGCGGCGTCGACGGGGATCGTCGCGCCGAGCTCGACGAGCAGGTCGTCGAAGTAGCGCAGGTCGTCGACGCCCGCCTTGCACGCGCCGCCGGACACGCACTGCAGGTGGTGGCCACCGCCGGCGTTCCACGTCCGCACCGTGCGGAGCTGCCGCCGCCGCCGTGGAACGCGATCACGATCGGCAGCGCGGCGGTGCCGTCCCAGCCGGTGGGGACGTGGAGCTCGAACGCGCGATCGACCCATCCGGGCATCGCGCACGCGTGGTGGCTGCCCGCCGCGATCGTGGACGACGCGCAGTCCTCGGCGTAGGTCTGGCAGCCGCCGACGAGCAGGACCGCGAGGAGGCGCCGGAGCGTCTGCATCGAGCCCATCGTACGTCACCGTGTAACCGCCGCGAGGGTGTTGCGCACTGTGTGGACTCGAAGCCTCGCGGATCTGGCCGCGGGCCACCCGCTCGTGCGAGCGGCAAGGAGACGTATGTCACGCCTGGCAGTGGGATTTCTGTGTCTGCTCGCGCTCCCCGAGGGCCACGCGATCGCCGATGGTGGCGGCACGCTCGAGCTGTCGACGTTTCGCCCCGCGATGGACTCGCGCGGCTATCTGACGATCAACGCGTCGCAGGTGCTCGGCGACAAGGAGGTCTCGTTCGGGCTCGGCTCGCTCGACTGGGGCCACCGGATGTTGACCCTCGACGGGATGGGCAACACGTACGCGATCGACAACGTGATCACCGCCACGCTGGTCGCCGCGGTCGGGCTGCACGTCGGCCCCGCCGAGCTCGAGCTCGGGGCCTCGGCGCCGCTGCGGATCATGAACGGCGACCGCGGCCCGGACCTCGTCGATCCCGCGAACCACAATAACGATCGGGACTACAAGGTCGACGGCCAGGGGCTCGGCTCGATCGGCCTCCACCTCAAGACGCGGCTGCTGTCGACCAGCCGCCGCCCGCACCTCGGGATCGGCGTGATCGCGAGCGTGTACTTCCCGTCGCCGAGCTCGGGGGCGTTCCTCGGCGAGCGCGGGATCGTCCCGCAGGTGATCGGCATCGTCGACCAGGAGCTCGGCCGCGACGGCCGGCTGCGGCTCGCGCTCAACGGCGGCGTCCGGCTGCGCTCGGGCACGACGTTCGTCAACGACGACCCGGGCACGCTGGGCGCGCCGGTGACCGGCGGGCGGATCACCGCCGGCGCGGAGGTCCCGTACGGGTTCGGCGTCGCCTACGCGGTGGCGCGCCAGAAGTTCGACGTCGTCGGCGAGATCTTCGGCGCGCTGCCGCTCGGCGATCACGCGAACTACCAGCCGCTCGAGGCGATCGGCGGCGTGAAGCTCTACCTCGCGAAGAACTCGTTCCTGTCGCTCGGCGCCGGCCGCGGCCTGCTGCCGAACCGGGGCGCCAACCCCGACTTCCGCGCGTTCATCGGCATCGTGTTCGAGCCCAGCATCGGCGACCGCGACGGCGACGGGCTCAAGGACGACGTCGACAAGTGCCCCGACGATCCCGAGGACTTCGATCAGTTCGAGGACGAGGACGGC
>JAPLLF010000937.1 GCA_026387715.1 Pseudomonadota bacterium | reverse complement strand
CTCGAGCACCCCGCGCGCGTCGGTCGTGCGCGTGATCGTCGCGCCGTCGTGGGCCCGCGCGGTGATCTGGATGCCGGCCAGCGGGTCGCCGCCACGCGTGTCGCTGACGAGCACGCGCGCGCTGCCGCCCTGCTCGAGGCGGACCTCCCCGAAGCGATCGCTGTCGAGCGTGAGCCGCGTGCTCGGGTACGCCAGCGCGGAGACCTCGAGGACGTACCGGCCGGCGGCGACCCGCCCGATCGTGAACTGCCCGCTCGCGTCGGTGATGACCGTCCGGCGGGTCGGGCCGTCGACGATGCGCACGCTCGCGCCCGCGACGCCGCCATCCGGCGACCGCACGAGCCCGCGGAGCTGGGCGTCCTCGATCACGAGCGAGAAGTCCTCGCGCCGGCTCTCGCTGCTGGCGCGCCCGTCGCGACCGTCGAGCTCGAGCACCCGCGACGCCTCGCCGTATCGTACGGCGGTGACCGCCAGCGTGATCTTGCCGGCGAGCGCGCGCAGCACGTACTCGCCCTGCGCGTTGGTGTACGTCGTCGCGATGTTGCTCGCGGCCTCGCCGACGCCAGCGGTCGCGACGATCGTCGCGCCGCTCACCGGCCCGGCGCGATCGACGATCCGGCCGCGCACCATCACGCCGGGATGCAGCGCCACGACGCCCCCGTCGGTCGCGCCGCCGCTGTGCACCGTGATCGGCTCGCTCGTGCCCGGGGCGAGCTCGGGCGCGAAGGCCACGGCGACGTACGCCCCCGGCGGGAGATCGTCGACCCGAAACCGGCCGCGCGCGTCGGTGGTGACCGCGAGCGCCGCGGTCGGCGTCGCGAGCTCGCTGCGCGCGGCCACCGCGACGGTCCCCTCGATACGCTCGAGCGAGCGCGGCGTGGCGAGCACGACCGCGTGGCGCAGCATCGCCTCGGGATCGAGGTACCAGGTGCGCCCGCCGCGATTCTGGGTGACCGCGAAGTGCAGGTGCGGCACCGCCTTCGACGGGTCGAACCCCGTCGACCCCACCGTCCCGACCGGCGTGCCCGCGCGGATCTTCTGCCCGGGTTCGAGGCCCTCGCGGACCTGATCGAGGTGCATGTACATCGTCACGAGCCCGCCGCCGTGATCGATCGCGACGAACCGACCGGACTCGCCGCGGATCTCGGTCGACGCGACGACGACCTCGCCGTCAGCCGTCGCGTGGACGACGGCGCCGCGCGGCATCACGAGATCGATCCCGCAGTGGCCCTCACCGCACTCGGCCGCGCGCGTGCCGGGACGCGGTCCACCGAACCGCGCCGCCGCGTTCGTCGGCAGCTGCCGGCGCGCCGCGAACGGATACACCCAGCGCACCCGCCCGAACGACGTCGCCTGCGCCGCCTCGGGCGCAGGTGCCCACGGCCGCGCGCCGTCGGCGCCCTGGCGGCGGACGACGATCGTCGCGTTGCCGACCGGCTCGCCGCGCGCGTCGACGACCGTGCCCGTCATCGCGCCGGCGTGCTCGACGCGTACCACGATGTCCGCGGCGTGCGCGGTCACGACCACCTCCTGCTCGAGCCCCTGGACGTAGCCCGGCAGCGTCGCCTCGACCCGCCAGCGGCCGAGCGGCAAGCCGTCGAGCGCGAACCGACCGTGATCGTCGAGCGTGACGCTGCGGATCGCGTGATCGACGTCGAGCGGCGTGAGCTGCACGCTCCCCACCAGCGTGCGCGCGTCGGCAGGGCCGGAGCTGGGCTCGGCGGCGGCGAGCACCTGCCCGTGCACGCCGCCGGCCGGCTCGAGGACGAGCTCGACGGCCTCGGGCCCGATGTCCGAAATCCGGACGATCGGCGAGGCGAGCGCGCTGCCGATCGCGGCGCCGATCGCCCAGACCTCGTACGGGCCCGGCACCAGGTCCGGGAACCGCGCGATGCCCGCGGCGTCGGTGCGCGCGGTCGCCAGCGTCGGCTCGCTGCCGTCGGTGATCCGGACCTCGGCGCCGGCGACGACGTGACCGTCGACGACGACCCGGGTCTCGAGGCGCGCGCGCCGTGCGAGCAGGATGCGCGGCGGGGGCCCGTCGACGTTCCACGTCACCTGGGTCGAGAACACGTTCGCGGCGTCGAACATCAGGAGCGGGTGCCCGCCCGCCGGCTCGATCCGGAACTCGCCACGGGGCCCGCTCACCACGATCCGATCCGGGCTCGTCCCGGTGGGATCGCGACGGGTGACGCGCACGCCCTCCACCGGCGCGCCGGCCGCATCGACCAGCCACCCCGCGATCGGCACCTCCACGGGGGGCAAGTCGTCGGGGGCTACCGGCGCGCCCGCGCCCGCCCTCGGATCGCGGGCGATCGTGCCAACGTGCGCGATCGGCGGCAGCACCTCGTTCGCGATGGCTGAAGGCAGGTTCGCGACGTGTGGGTCGCCCGCCATCATCAGGGAGATCGCGACGATGGCGACGCGCGAGCGCACGGCCACGGTGGTGCACGTGGTGTGCCTCCGGGGTGGGCCTCGCGATTTCACGCGCTTGCTGCCTGGCATGCCACGCGGCTTGCCAGGTTGGCAGCGGATCAGGGGCTGGCGATGCCGGCGTGGCTAGGCGTGACGACGACGACGCCGACCGAGGCCGAACAGCGCGATGCCGATCCACGCGCCCGCGCCACCGGCCGTCGCACATCCGCCGACCTCGGTCGGTGCGGGCTCGTCGACGGGCGGCGGCATCCCCGAGCCCGACCGCGTCGTGCAGTCCGCGGGACAGCTGGCCTCGGTCTCGTCGCCGTCGCACGTCGCGTCGCCGCAGGTGGCGCGGCCGACGGGCGCCGCGAGCGG
>JAPLLF010000287.1 GCA_026387715.1 Pseudomonadota bacterium | reverse complement strand
CGAACTTCTTGACGACCTTGGGCTCCTTGCGGGCCTTCTTGGGCTTCCCGGCCAGCTCCTCGACAGCCTTCAGAAGCTTTGGAAACTTCACGGGCTGATCGAAGTTCGGCTCGATGAGCGCGAGCAGGTGCACGACGACGTCGGGGCGCGACAGCACGCGCTCCCAGGTCAGGACCTCGGTGTCCTCGATCCCCTGCGAGAGCTCGCGCTCGTCTTCGGGAGTCAGGAGCTCGTGCGCGGCGAGCTGACGGAAGTAGGCGGCGAGGTGATCGTCGCTATCCGCGGCCCGCAGCGTCCGGGTGACCTTCACGACAGGAACGACGACCTCGGCATCCGCGTCGATCGGCTTGATCGCCTCGGTCGCAGCGGTCTTCGCTCGATTGTGGCGCGTCACGCGGTGAGCTCTCACCGCAGTCGACGTGGTCCGAGTCGCGAGTCGCGTTCGGGCTGGATGAAGATTCGTCGACATGGTGATGACTCCTGTACTTCTGATTGAGACGCCGCCCGGAATGCAACCGTTGCATCCCCGAGGGGATTCCCTCTCAACACGAGAGGTACGCTTGCGGATCGCTGCAGGTTGCGCACCGGATCGTGGGCGCGATACCCGGCTGACCGGTCAGGATGACGCTTCACAGCAGAATCAGCTGCTTGCGGCTCATCCAGCGACGGCGGTCACCAAAAACGGTGGGACCAGTCAGCGCGAAGAGGAGCTGCAAGTTGCCACAACGGGCAAATTTGTCGAGATCAAAGTGCGCGCGCTGTCAGGAATGCAGACAGTGTCGCACGTGAACTACGCAGGGGTTTTTACGACCTCTGCCGAGATCTTCAGGTGGATCGCGAGGCGATCGAGGAGGGCGGCCTGGTCCGGGTGGATGATCCGGCGCGCGCGCGTGATCTCGATGAACTCGACCTTGTCGACTTCCCACGAGGCGCACCGCGGCGTGGTGCCCTCGGGTGCCTCGATGGCGTAGCCGTGGACGCGCTTGCGCGAGCGCGTGTAGTCGACGTGCCCGAGGTCGACGAGGGGCCCGGTGAGATCGACGCCGGTCTCCTCGCGGGTCTCCCGGCGTGCGGTCTCCTCGAGGTGTTCGTCCGCCTCCGGGGCGCCCTTGGGGATGCCCCATGGCGCGCGGCGGTTGTAGTTGCCCGACGGATGGACCAGGAGTACTTCGATGGCGTCGCCGACGAAGCGGTACAGCACGGTGCCCGACGAAAGTTTCCCGCGGGCCTCCGTCATGTCTCCAACGTGCGGGACGCCGGGGCTCAAAGCAAGCCTTCACGCCTCCATCTCTGCATCGGGCGGTGTACGGTCGAGGCATGAGCGATCAGCGTCAGGCGTGGTTTGCACGGATGGTCGAATCGGGTCTCGAGCACGAGATCTTCGCGCCCGGTGACGTGCTCGCGCACGCGACCCCCGACGTGCTCGCCAATCACCTCCCCCCTGAGTTGCTCTCGAAGGTGCTCACGGCCTCGCTCGCGGCAGGTGCGATGACGCCCGAGCGCGTGCTCGAGACGGTCACCCCCGCGCTGCTCTCGAAGCACCTGCCTCACGAGGTGCTGTGGGCGTGCATCGTCGCGGGCGCCACGAAGGCCGGGGTCGTGATCCCGTGAACATCAAGGGGTTCCTCGTCACGGCGCTCACCTCGGCGCTCGATCTCGGAATCGCGACCTGCGACGACGTGCTCCGCCACGTGACCCCGGACATCCTGGCGGCACACTTGCCGCGCCCGCTGTGGGCCCGGCTGCTCACCGCGTGCGTCGGCGCGCCGCGCGTCGACGCGCAGCTCGTGGTCGAGACGATCGGTGTCCCGAACCTGTGCGAGCACGTCCCCTCGACCATCATGTGGGTGGTGCTCGACGAGATCGGTGCGCGCTCTCTTGGTGGGGCGTTCGTGCCACGCCCGGTGGCAGCGACCCACGTGGCGTATGTCGCAACGCCCGTCGCCGTCGCGCCTCCCACACCCGCGCCGGTGGTCGAGCCGCGCACTCCGCTCACGATGGCGCCCCCACCCGAGGTGATCGCGCCACCGCTGCCGGTGACCGCCACCCAGCCGTCACCCACCGTGGCGATGGGACCGGACATCCCGTCGCCCGCGCTCGTCGCGGCCGACCTGTTCGACGACGTCATCGCCGAGGAGCGGCCGGCCGGGGGGCCACGCGCGCGGACGCCGACGCAGCAACGCTTCCGTGCGAGCAGCACCGGCATCGGTCGGCTCGCGGCGAGCTCGCGACGTCCCCAGGCCTCGGCGAGCGCGCCGCCGCAGTTCGCCGACGATCGGGATGGCCGCCGCGCCGCGACCGAGAGCGAGTTCGACGCGGCGACCAACGTGGCCGGGCGCGCCGCCACGGGGACCCCGCCGGCCAGCGCGCCGGCGACCCCCACGACGCCCGCGAACGATGACTGGAAGGCGAACCTCGCCGTCGAGGACGAGCAGCTCGTCGACTGGGCGGGCTCGGACGAGACCGTCACCGGCACCCAGGACGTCGTCGAAGGCAATCCTCGCAAGCGCTGATCCGCCGCGGCACCCTGGTAGGCTGTGCCGATGACGACCCCGAACGACGGCGCTCAACCCCACGCGGCAACGGTATGGCGATCGCCGGCCTCGTGCTCGGCATCATCGGCCTGGTCCTGTGCTGGATCATCATCCTCGGATCGATCCTCGCGCTCCTCGGCGTCATCTTCGGCGCGCTCGGGATCGTCGCGTCGAAGAAGCGGGGCGGGGCGGGCAAGGGCGCCGCGATCGCGGGGCTCGCGCTCGGCATCGTCGGCCTCGTCGCGAGCATCGTCCTCCCCATGCTCCTGCTCCGCGGCTCGAGCGCGGCGTTCTCGTCGTACATGGAGAAGAGCCGCGAGATCGAGGGCAAGGTGAACCTCGACCGCATCGGCCGCAGCGTGAAGGCGTTCTACGCCGAGAACGCCGACTTGCCGCCGAGCTCGGGCGGCATCTTGCCGGGCCCCGCGAGCGAGGCGTGTCAGCAGCCGAGCAAGAAGTTCCCGCCGGCGACCGACAAGTGGATGGCCGATCCCGCGTTCGACAAGCTCGCGTTCAGCGTCGACGAGCCGAGCGCATACGCCTACGACTGGGTCCGCGAGTCGGCGACCGCCGGGCACGCGACCGCCTACGTCGATCGCGACTGCGACGGCACCCCCAGCGCGCGGCGGCTCGACGTCACGGTCGTCGCGGGCAACGTGCAGACCTCGCTCGGCGCGTCGTCGCCCGATTGATCCGGGATGCCTGTTCCAGTGAGACTCCGAAACGGAAACCGGCCGGCACCTCGTCGGTAACCGGCCGTGTTCGCTGTCGAATCTTCGTGGGCGTTGTAGGGATTGAACCTACGACTTGCACCGTGTGAACGTAGCGAACGGCTTGGAGATCCAGCAAGTTCGCGACGATGACTGAGCGGGAAAGTGCACCTCGGAGCGGCTAGGTGGTGGCGGAGGTGGTGTCCGGAATCGGTTGTCGGACCGACCCGCTAGGCTCTGCAAGTCGGGGCTCGTCCTCGTCCTCGAACCGACCGCTGGCCAGCGGTGGGGGCCTCCTGGGGTTCCCGTGGTTCGTGACCCTTTCCACGCCAGGACTCGCACCAGGAGCGAGCTGTGTTCGCGCACGCGTACCGGAAGCCGGCCGTCGCCCCGGTCACCGCTAGGGACCTCGACGCTCTCGACATCGACCCGGGGGGGCTCCATTGCCCCCGGTGCGGGCGAACGATGGCGCGGATGCGATGCGCGGTCTGTGGCCGGCAGTCGCTTGTGGACGAGGCCGGACTCTTGGACCGCGTGAGGGATGCGATCGATGGGCACCGGCTGAACCGCAAACATCGACAGGTGACGCGCGAGGCCCTGCGGCACATGACCGACATCGACCTGTGGATCGCGTTGCGGCTGAACGTTCGAGGCGGTCGACGCGCGATCGCCAGGTCGCCAAGGGCTCGGTCAAGGCGGACAAGCGCGCGCGAAACGTGCGGCTCGTCGAGCTCGACGACGATCTTGGCGGGGATTGGAGCGCGCGCCAGATCGCCGAGCTGATCTTCGCGTCCGCGCACGACTGGTGTGAAGCGCCATGCGCCGAGCTCGTCGGCGAGTACGAAGGGCCGACTGCGCTCACCACCTGGATCCAGGCGACGCTTCGCAACACACGACGAACGAACCGGCAGTAGAGGTCACCCGGCGTTGCCGGTTCGTTCGCGGCCGGGTGCGCGTCCGCTCGCCAGGTTGTGTTCGTGCCCAAGAATCAACACGACACACCGCTACGACTCGTCGACATCCCCGTCCTGACATCGCGCCGCGCATGCGTCGTGGCCGACTGTTCGCGGTCGACCCTGCAACGCACCGGACCGAAGCCGATCGGTCGACGCGGGCGGACGTTCATCTACGACACGGCCGCGATCCTCCGATGGCTGTCGAGTGGCTTGGAGCCGGCCTCGGTGGCGTCGACCTCACCGGCACGCACGCCGCGCGCCGCGGCACCACCGGCTGACGTGCTCGAGCGGCTCGCCGCGATTCGTCGAGGTGGTCGATGAACCCGGCAACGATCATCGAGATCCTGCGGTCGACCCTCGACGCGACCGACGCGCTCCACGACCCCACCGATCGCGAGCGGATCTACAGCGCGCTCGTCGGTGATCTGAGATCGCGCCGCCCGGTCAACGTCGCGCCGATCACCTTCGGTCCGCCCACCGAGCCGATCCGCGATCCGAGGTCCCGATGAACCCGGCCGCGAGCATCGTGCTCGACGCGGCGCATGGCTACACCGAGTCGTCGCCCCAATGGCCGATCTTCCCAGCGGACGCGAAGACCAAGCGGCCGTTGATCAAGACCGGGATCGATCACGCCGAGCATGCGTCGACCGATGCGGCCGTGTTGCGCCGCTGGATCACGACCGACTTCCCGGGCTGCGCGATCGGGATGCCGACCGGCAAGGCGAGCTTGACCGTGGTGATCGATGCCGACGCGAAGCTCGACGGCGAAGCACTGCTCGCCGAGCTCGAGCACGTGTTCGGTCCGTTGCCGCGCGAGCGCCAGGTGCGAACGCAGAGCGGTGGACTCCACGTGTACATGCTGCACCCGGGCACGATGCGCGTGCGGACCGGCGCCGGCATGGACTCGCCGCTCGGTCGGCTGCTCGGGCGTCCTGGTGTGGACGTCCGCGCTGATGGCGGGATTGTCATCCTGCCGCCAAGCTGCGGCTACCGCTGGATCGCGGACGACGACAGGCTTCCCCCGGTGCCGCTGTTGTGGCTCGCCGCGATCCAGGGCGTCGGTGATCCGCCCCCGGCACCGAGGCCGGTCTACGCGTGCCGCTCGTCGTCGTCGGGCCGCTGGACGGCACCGGAGCGCGGGGACCTGGTGCCCGAGGGTGATCGCAACGGCAGGTTGCACCGGCGTGGTGTCCTGCTTCGCTGCAAGGGCGCCACCGATGCCGAGATCCTCGACGATCTCGAGCGGCTGAACGCGGCGCGATGCGTGCCCCCACTACACGCGCGAGAGATCGCCAAGATCGCGGCGAGCGCCGCGCGGAGAACGTCATGAGCATCGACCCTGCCGCCGTCGCGCGCATCCGTGCCGTTGTGGACGGTCCGCGCGTGGCGTTCCACGACAGCGTCAACGGCGCCACCGACATCGTCCCGCCACCGGAGCGGGGGACGTGGGCGTACAAGCTCGCCGCTGCGCTCGCCGACGTCACGAACGCGCTCGGTACCACGAAGGGTGGGGTGACGCATGCGCCGCTGTTCGAGGATGCCGTCGAGCTCCTCGCGCGTGAGTTCGATGGTGCGTCGTGGCTCGTGACCGGGCTCCTCACTCGTCTGGGCATCGCGACGATCGGCGCCGAGCCGAAGGCGTCCAAGACGTGGCTCGGCACTGAGATCGCGGTGGCGGTGGCGACCGGCACGAAGGTGTGCGGCGAGTTCTACGCGGCGAGCGGGATCGTCGCGTACTTCTACGCGGAGGATCTCGACAAGCAGGTCCGGAACCGGATCCGGGCACTGCTCGCGGGCGCCGATCGCAAGCTCGCACCGGGGCGGCTGCACGTTCGACCGCGCGGCGAGTTCCTCGACATCACCCGCGATGCTGACCTCGCGTGGATCGTCGCGTCGTGCCGCGAGCTCGGGCCGATCGATCTGCTCGTACTTGACCCCCTGCGCGACATCAGCTCGGCGGCCGAGGATAAGTCCGACGAGATGAGCCCGGTGATGCGCCGGCTGCGGCTGCTCGCCGAGCTCCTCACCTGCACGGTCGCGATCGTTCACCACATGGGCAAGTCGGGCCCCGACTCGTCCAAGCGCCGACCGGGGCAGCAACTACGCGGCTCGGGCGCGATCCATGGCTCGACTGATTCGGGCATCTACCTTCGGGATCTCAAGGGCAACGGCTCAACGCAGTTCATCAACACGCTGGACAGTGAGGTCAAGGGCGCACGATCAGCCGGTCGGCTCACGCTCGAGCTGAACGTCGAGGACGACGCCCAGGGCGAGGCCGTGCGCGCTACGTGGCGGGTCTCGCGCGAGTCGAAGAAGCCCAAAACGGCCGAGCAGGCGGACGACGAGGCGGTGCTCACGTTCGTGCGTGAGCTCGCGAACCGCGGCGAGTATCTGACCCGCACGGCTCTGCGAGAGCACGAGGACAAGCCAGCCAAGGTCGGGGTGAAGCGCACGACCGCGGCCCTCGGTCGGCTGATCGACACGCAGCGGCTGATCATCGATCTCGATGACGGCGCGGTGGTTCGCTTGGGGTCGGCCGGATCCGCGGTGGGCGATACGACGATCCGCGAGCTCAAGCGCGACCCGCGTACCGGGCACCTTGTCGCGGTGGATCCGCCCGGATCGGAGGGCGAATCGTGATCGCCAAGTTCAAGCGGATCCGAACGGCTAAACGACGCTCACCCGTTCATCGTAACTGCGCGCAAGTACAAGAAGTTCAGGCCGTTCAAGCCAGTTCGCTGAACGGCCGGGATACCCAAGTTCAAGGAGTTCGCACGTCTATAGACGTGCGACTTGAACTTCCCCACGAGCTGAACGCGTCGAACGTCGCCGAGTTGTACGGGACAAGTGCCCAACCCACACCCGGGTCGGTTCCCGTCGGCTGCGATCGCCAGCGACGGGGCCAACCGCCGCGCATTCGATCAGAACCCCAAGATCGATTCTCGATCGGCCTGCCGCGCAAGCTGGCCAGCGTGCCCGTGACGGCGTCGTAGGCGAGGGCGCCCGCCGGCCGGGTTGCGTGCGGCCTCGCTCCTCATGCCGGTGAACAAGCAGAACGTCTGCAGGTCGCGCCGCACGGGTGACAGCGTCTGCACCAGCGCCCACCACGGCACGAGGTCGTCGACGCGCTCGCGGTTGGGGACGTAGCGGTTGCG
>JAPLLF010000162.1 GCA_026387715.1 Pseudomonadota bacterium | reverse complement strand
CGACACGATCGGCGTCGACGAGCCATCCGCGGCGAGCGTCACGCCCTTGCACTGCCACGTGCCCGTTAGCGCCTTGCCCGTGGCCGCGGTCTCCGGGGCCGGGCGCGCGACGGGGGTGGGTTGGACGGGTGGGTCCATCGGCTCCTGCTCGATCCGCGAGGGCCTGGGCGCGCGCGCGCCGGCTTGTGGGCCGACGCGATCGGCGTGGGCGTCGAGCGAGAGGAGCGACACGAGCGACAGGACGAGCGAGCGGGTCATCTCCGTTCGAACGCACGACGCGCGCGCGCGCGCTACTTCGTGCAGCTCATGTCGTAGAGCTTCTGCCACGCCCCGCCGAGCTGCACGTCACCCCACAGCTTGACGGTCTTGCCAGTGCGCTGCTCGAAGTCGCGCACCTGCAGGGTGCCGGTCGGCGAGGTCTGCGCGCCGGTCCACGTCCACAAGCCGGCCTTCTCCCCCAGCGAGGTGGTCACGATGTAGGCGCTGGTCGACGTCATCTGGATCCGCGTCCACTGCTTGGCGACGGCGTCGAAGGTCCGGAACTCGGACAGCTTGCGCCCGGCCTTCTCGGTCGTCGTAGTCGCGATCCACGCGTTGTCGAGGTCGAGCCTGGTCACCATCGCGCCGATCACGGGCGTCGACGAGCCATCGCCGTTGAGCGCGACGCCCTTGCAGGTCCACATGCCCGCGAGGGTCTTGCCCACCGTGGTGATCTCGGGTGCGGGCTTCACGGGGGTGGGGGGCTGTGGGCGCGGCGGGCCCGGATCACCCATGAACGGATCGAGCTGGTCCTGGCTGCGCGGCCCTCGCTGGCTCGGCTTGGGGGCGGGCGTCGGCCGCTGCTGGCGGGCGATCTCCGCGGAGGCGGAGGTGTCGAGCCACAGGAGGCCGCTCAGCGTGATCAGCGTGAGGCGCATGGACATGGAACGCACAGGGTACGCCATCGTGCTGTCAGGGCGTTGCCCACATCCAGACGTCGTCGATCGCGAGGTGTTGCGTCTCGGAGTCGTCGACCAGGACGAGCTTGCCGACCTTGCCGCGCACGTCCGCGAGCACCATCGTGACGGGGCGGAGCTGGTCACCGCCGGGCGCCGGTGGGGTCGCCGTCGCGACGAGCTTGTCCTCGACCCAGAGCTCGACGCGGAGCTTGGTGTCGTCGAGCCCGCCGCCGAGGTTCATCGTCAGCCGCTCGCCGGCGAGGACGAACTCCGGCGACGTCATCCGGCCGGTCGCCTTGTTGCCGCCGGTCAGGCTGACCGCGAAGCGCTTGCCGGTGGCGCCGGCGATGATCAGGTGGTGCTCGTCGATCACGTCGGCGACGGGGCCGTTGCCCCACGCCGGGCCCGAGCGCGTCCATCCCACCCACGACGTCGCCTCGAAGTCGTACAGCCGGGTCGCGCCCGCCGGTAGCCGCGGCATCGTCGACGGCATCCAGATCGATTCGGGCACCACGCCCGATCCGGAGAACGTCCGCGGGCGGTCCTCGCTGGGGAGCAGCACCGACGGGTGGTAGTTGCGCCGGAGCCGGTAGCGCAGCGCCGAGAGCTCGGGCTGGTACTCGTTGTGGAGGTCGGTGTTGTCCAGCACGATCGCGGCGAACGCGTGCCGGTCGATCGCCTCGTCGAGCAGATCGATCTCGTACGGCTTGCGCGCGGTGACGTCCTTCACGCCCATGCGGTGGACGTACGGGGTCTTGCCCGCCAGCACCCCGTACCACGGGTGCGACGGCACCCAGACCGGCCCGGGGATCTGGCGGATGCGGTCGACGAGGTGGTCGCCCGCGGTGCGATCGATCGTCGTCGGCACGAACGGTCGCCAGTTCCACCGCGCGCGGTAGCACGTGACCGCGAGCGGGATCGCGATCCCCAGCGCCGCCAGCGTGGCGAGGATCCCGGCGGCGCGGGGGTGTCGCTCGACGAGCAGCCGCACGCAGCCGGCGACCGCCGCGACCGCGGCACCCGCAGCGAGCGCGCCGTGCAGGAACGCCGGGATGAACGCGTTCTCGACCGACCACTCGGTGGCGATGCCGAGCACGCCGACGAGCACCGACACGGCGAACGTGGCGCTCCACAGCACCAGCGGCGCGGCGGGCGCGGGGAACTTGCGGCGCACGATCCACGTCACGAGCGTGACGAGGAGGCCCACGCCGATCGCGATCGTCATCAGCGGGAAGTGCCAGAGGATCCGCTCGAAGCCACCCCAGAACCGATCCATCGAGAAGTCGTGCGCGCGGTGGATCTTCGACACGTAGATCCAGAACCAGCCGCGGGTGTTGTTGTCGAGCAGGGCGACGAAGCCGAGCCCGATGCCACCGGACACGACCACGTACGTGATCACGCGCCGCCACGCGAGCACGAGCACGATGGCGCCACCGAGCCCGACGTAGAGGATCGCGGTCTGCTTCGCGAAGAACGCGAGCGCCAGCAGCGCCGCACCCGCGGCGACCCGGGCGTGGCCGCCGAGGCCGCGCCCCTCGCGCGACCACCGCGCCAGGCCCGCGAGGCCCGCGGTCACCAGCCACAGGAACAACGTGTCGGCCCGGACGAGGTCGTACCAGGCCTTGGTGAACGGGTAGACCGCCGCGAACAGGCCGAACGCCAGCGCGGCCCCGGCGAGCACCGGGCCGTAGCTGCGGTGCTGGTGGCGTCGGCCGATCATCGACGCCGTGCCGGTCCCGACGAGGCCGAGCAGCGCGCCCACCGAGATCAGTCGCCCGATCGCGTAGCTCGGCCCGAACAACGCGATGATGGTGGGGTAGAGCGGCGTGTAGAGATACGGGATGAAGTCGCGCGACGGCGGCGCGTAGATGCCGAGGCCGTCGCGGATGCGCTGGGCGTGCACGAGCACGCCACCCTCCATCCACTCGAGGTCGTACGGATAGAACACGCGATGCGAGATCGCCGCACCGAGCGTGTAGAGCTGGTAGAGCGCGGGCAGCGCGACGACGAGCCACAGCGCGGCGATGACGATCCGTTTCACGGGGAGACCTCGATGGTGGCGGCCGCGACCGCGTCGTTCTCGATGGTCGCATGCGGCGCGCGGGCCGGGGCGCGGCCCTTGCCCGCGAACATCCCCGTCATCAGCCGGTAGGTGCCGCGCGGCGCGTTGACCGGGATCGCGAGCGTCGTCGTGTAGCGGATGAACTGACCCGCGGTCCACCACTCGAACGGCCGCGCGGGTCGATGGTCGCCGTTGACGTAGAACTTGCTGGGGTGCTCGAGGTGCGCGAAGACCTTCCAGCCCGGCGGGACGCGGCCACGCGCCTCCCACGTCCACGTGATCGGGATCGACTCGCCGGGTCGTGCGCGGGGCGGGGTGTCGACGGCGAGCAACCGGACGGTCGTGCCGAGGTCGGCGTCGAGCGGGGTCGCGATCGCGGGGCGCGCGGGGAGGAGCGCCTCGACGGCGCCGGCGGGGACCTGGTCGCGGTCGTACCAGCGCGCGAGCGCGGTCCGGGTGTCGGCGCACTCGTCGGTGCCGGCGAGATCGTGGAGCTCCATCGGATCGCGATCGACGCGATAGACCTCCCAGCTGGTGTCGGGGCTGACGTTGTAGATGACGTGACACGCGCGGCTCGCCGCGCCGCGCATCTCGTGCTCGCCCTCGTACGACAGCTGCTGGAACACGACGCGCTCGTGATCGGTGCCCGCGAGCGCGTCGACGAGCGAGCGCCCCTCCATTTCGGTGGTCGGCTTGCCACCCGCGAGGTTGGCGAGCGTCGGCAGGATGTCGACGTGCCCGGCGGGGGTCGTCGAGCGGCGCGGGGGGAGGCCCGGCACCCGGATGATCAGCGGGACCTTGGTCTGCGCCGCATACAGGTGATAGCCGTGGCGCTCGATGCCGTGCTCGCCGAAGCCCTCGCCGTGGTCGCCGGTGACGACGACGACGGTCTTGTCGTAGACGCCGCGGGCGCGGAGCTCGGCGAGCAGCCGCCCGATCTGCTGATCGGTGAACGCGATCTCGCCGTCGTACAGGGCCATCTCGTCGGTGCCGAACGAGGGGACCTCGGGGTGCGGCTCGTAGCCGTAGTGCGGATCGTAGTAGTGGACCCACAGGAAGAAGCGCTCCGCGGCGTGCTTGTCGACGAACGCGACCGCCTTGTCGGTCTGCTGCTTGCTCGAGCTGCCGCTGGTGCGCTCGGGGCCGAAGTTGGAGACCCCGTGGTGCAGCGCCTTGTTCGTGTTGTCGTATTCGACGAACCCCTGATCCATGTGGCGGGATGGATCGAAGTAGTCGTAGTTCGTGATCGCGCCGGTCGCGGCGATGCCCAGCGCCTGCAGCGTCTCGGCGATCGTCGTCGCCTTCGGCAGGATGCCCGGCCAGTTGATGCTGTAGTCGTAGTAGACGTCGAGCGGCAGCCGGCCGGTCAGGATCGCCGGCATCGAGTACCGGGTCGACGGCGCGTGCGCCCACGCGTGCTCGAACACGGTGCCGTCGGCGCCGAGCTTGTCGAGGTTGGGGGTCGTCGCACGCGCGTAGCCGTAGGTGCCCAGGTGATCGGCGCGCGTCGTGTCGATCGTGATCAGCACGACGTCGAAGTCCTTCGGGATCGCAGGTGGTGGCGGTTCGACGAACGCGGGCTCGAAGCTCCGTTGCGAGGTCGGGTCGCCACCGACGCAGTTCTGATCGACGCCGTCGTCGGGGTTCTCGGCCGCGCCCGGATGCACGCTCGCGTCGCCGTCGTCGCAGTCGCCGCCGCCGAGCACGCTCGCGAAGCCGTCGTGATCGCGGTCGAACGGCGCGCGGAGGAGGCGCGTGAGCCCGCTGCCGAACCCGGTGTGGCTCGTCGCGGCCTTGATCACCGCCGGCGAGCCACCGCTCGTGAGCACGATCGCGAACATCGCGATCGGCGCGACGACCCAGCACGTCCGCCGCCAGCGCGGCAGCTTCTCCGCGAGCCGGACCGCGAGGCCGTACCCCGCGCGCCACACGATCGTCGACAGGCCGCCGGCGACCACCACGATCATCGGCCCGCGCAGCGGCAGGGCGCGCGTGGTGTCCCAGCGGGCGATCGCGAGGCCGGCGACCGCGCCGCCGACGAGCACCACGCCAGCCCCCACGGGGGCGAAACGCCACGACACCACGCGCGCGAAGCGGGGGTGCTTGCGCGCGACCCAGGCCAGCAGCCATTCGACGACCGCGCCGACGACGAACGTCAACCCGAGCGCGACGAGCGCGGCCACGAGCGCGATCGCCATCGCCGCGATGATCACGTAGCCGACGATCTGGCGATTCGACAGCAGCGGCAGCGCGAGGAGATACGCGACGGTGATCGCGAGCGCGAAGCACCCGATGCCGGCGAGCGTCAGCGCGAGCCCGGCGACGGCCGACGCCGGATCGGTGGCCCGTCGGCGCGCGTGCTCCTCGTCGAGGAACGTCAGGAGATCGCCGAGGCGCGTCCGCCGGAGCATGCCGAGGGCGATCGCGGTCAGCACGCCCGCGAGCACCGCACCCGCGAGCGCGTGGCTCGACGCGACGTAGATCAGGTAGCGGAGCCGTCCGCCGAGGCCGGGGACGAACTGGGCGGCCTTGCCCCACGACCAGATCGCGTCGATGGCACCCGCGCCACCACCGGCGAGCGCGCCGGTGAGGACACCGGCACCGATCAGCTCACCCGGTGGGCGCCGGCTGCGGGACATCGACCTCGGACGCTACCACCGGCGGCGGCGCAATTCCGGTATGTTGCGGGCGATCGATGTGGCTTGCAGTCAACGTGCGCTGGCGATACCTCGTCCTCGCCGCAACCGGCGCGATCCTCGTCGGTCATTCGCTCGTCTATAACTTCGTCACCGACGACGCCTACATCTCGTTCGTGTTCTCGCGGAACTTCGCGGAGCACGGCGAGCTGGCGTTCAACCTCGGCGCGCCGGTGGAGGGCTATACGAACTTCTCTTGGACCGTGTTGCTGGGCCTGCTCATGAAGCTCGGGCTCGAGCCCGAGTTCACGTCGCGGCTCCTCGGCACGGCCTGCGCGCTCGGCACCCTGTGGTTCTCGTTCCGCGCCGTCGATCGCGCGCTCGGCGGCCGATCCCCGTGGGCCGTGGTCCCGCCGCTGCTCCTGGCGACGTCGTCGGGGTTCGCGTGCTGGACGTCGGGCGGCCTCGAGACCCAGCTGTTCACGGTGCTCGTCGCGGCCGCGCTCGACGCGCTGGTGGCGACCGTCGAGCGGCCGCGTGCGCTGGGCCGCGTGGCGATCTGTCTCGCGTTCGCGTCGATGACGCGCCCCGAGGGGCCGATGGTCGCGGCGATCTTCGGCGCGATCCACCTGTGGTCGTGGGTCGCCGGGTGGGTCGCGACCCGGAAGCGCCCGGGGTTCGGTGAGGAGCTGCGCGCGGCCGCGTGGTTCCTCGCGCTGTGGGCGCCGTGGTTCGCGTGGCGCTGGTGGTACTACGGCTATCCGTTCCCCAACACGTACTACGTGAAGGCGTCGGGGCCGTGGGCGAACCCCACCTTCGCGTCCCAGATGTTCGACAACGGCCTCTACTACGTGTGGAGCTGGGCGGTCCAGACTCGGGTGCTCTACGCGCTGCCGATCATCCTCGTCGGGCTCGTCGCCCCGAGCCGCGCCTCGCTGCCCGCACGGAGGCTCGCGCGCAGCGCGCTCGCGCTCGGCGTCATCTACCTCGCGTACGCCGTCACCGTCGGGGGCGACTTCATGGGGCTGCACCGCTTCATCATGCCGGTGTTCGTCGTCGCGGCGATCGGCGTCGCGCTGGGGCTCGCGAGGCTCGCGGGCTTCGTGCCCGATGCGGCGCGGCGGATCGCGGCCCCGCTCGCAGTCGCGCTCGTCGTCGGTGGGTTCGCCTACACGCAGGTCGGACTCACGCGTGCCTCGGTGCGGTTCGGCAACTTCGCCAACGATCACGGCATCGACACGCCCGCGTTCCTCATCACGTACACCGAGGATCGCGCGGCGATCGGTCGGGCGATGGCCCCGTGCTTTCGCGACGACGACTTCTCGATCGTCGGGGGCGCCGGGGCGCAGCCGTACTACGGGCACATGCGCGGGATCGATGTGTTCGGCCTCGTGTCCGAGAAGATCGCGCACGACGAACCCCGCATCCGCCCGCGCGCGGGCCACACGAAGTTCGGTTCGGAGAAGCTGCTCGCGACCTACGATCCGACCTTCGTGTTCTCGTGTTACGCGATCCACAAGCAGCCCGCGCAACCTCCGCTCGGCTGCGCAGGCTACTGGCTCGGGCGCGGCTACGAGGAGGTCACCGTGCACGTGCCCGGCATGCGCGAGCAGGGCGAGTACTACACGGTCCTCGCCAAGAAGAGCCGCGCATTCCAATGCTCGATCCGCGTGCACTAGCCCGGCGCGCGCTCCCGATCGCGATCCCGATCGCGATCGTCGTCGCGCTGTTCGCGATCCGGGCGTGCGCGAGCGACGGTCAGCTCGACCGACTCGCGCGCGTGACCGGCGGGATCGTCGGTGATCCGCCCGGCAGCGAGATCCACACCGGCTCGATCTACGTCGCGCGTGGGGGGCCCGTGATGTTCGGGTTCCAGAGCGACGGCCCGACGCGCCTCACCGTCGGTGGTCAGGACCTCCGCGGCCGGGACGTGGTCAAGAACCGCGTCGTGATCGGGGCGGGGCCGGTCGCGATCCGCGTCGCGGCGCATCCCGCCGCGCACGTGCGCCTCCTGTGGAGCCCGGTCGGCCGGCGCGGCGACCTCGAGTACGTCCCGACGAGCTCGCTGTCGCCGGCGCCACCCGAACAGGCGACGTTCGGCGCGTGGGTCGGCGCCGCGCCGGTCGACGGCGTGATCGCGCTCGGCCTGCTGCTCACCGTGGTCGGCACGCTGCTGTGGTGCGCGCGGGCGCGCTTGCGAGCGATCCCGCGCGACGTCTGGCTGGCGATCGGTGGGGTGTTCGCGCTCGCGCTCGTCGCCCGCCTGTGGAACCTCGGCGGCCAGGGCCAGACGTTCGACGAGGACGTCAACTGGGTCGCGGGGCGCAACTACATCACGAACCTCGTCGGGCTCGACGGTGCGCCGCGCTCGTGGATCTGGAACTACGAGCACCCGCCGGTGATGAAGTACCTCGTCGGCATCGGCGCGCAGTTCGCCGACGGTTTCGGCCCCGCGCGGGCGATGTCGGCGCTGGTGTCGGCGCTCGGTTGCGCGCTGCTCGTGCCGATCGGCGCGCGGCTCTACCGCCCACGCGCGGGGCTGTTCGCGGGCGCGATCGCGGCGCTGCTCCCGCAGCTCGTCGCGCATGGGCAGATCGTCGGGCACGAATCGCCGACGCTGCTGTGGTGG
>JAPLLF010001004.1:2376-10947 GCA_026387715.1 Pseudomonadota bacterium | reverse complement strand
ACACCCGCCGATCGCGACGATCGTGGTCACGAGCGACGACACGTAGCGGTGGAAGCGCGCGGACATGGAGCCTGACGCTACCATGCACCCTCAACCCTTCAGGGCGATCCGGACGTGGGGCAGCCGCGTCCGCAACATCGTCGCGACCTCGCGACTCAGGCGATTTCCGCCGAGATCGAGCACGCGCAGCCTCGGCCACGCGACCGCGCCGATCGCGATCGCGCCGCGCTCGGTGATCGCGGTCGCGCGGAGATCGAGCGAGACGAGCCGCGTGGCCAGCGGCGACGCCGCGAGCAACGCGACGTCGTCGTCGGCGAGCTGCGTCGTCCCGAGATCGAGATCCACGAGCGCAGGCCATCGCTCGCCAGCGACGAACGCGGCGAACCCCGCGCCACCGACGCCGTTGCCCGCGAGCTCGAGGCGCGTCACCGCAGCGAACCCCGCCGCGCGCGCGAGCACGTCGAGCGCGCGCGCGGTGAGCCCCGAGCGCGACAGCACGAGCTCGTAGAGTCGCGGGTACGCGTGCAGGGCGAGCTGCACGACGCCGTCGTCGCCCACGCCACAACCGCCGAGATCAAGGACCTCGATCACCTCCGGCACGAGCTTCTCCGTCACGACCCGCGTGCCGTTCGCGCCGAGCGTGTTCTGGTGCAGGTCGAGCTCGCGCCACGCACGGCGCTCGAGCAGCTTGAAGTCCGTGCGCCCGAGCCCCGCGCCGCGCACCGACAGGCGCTCGAGGTTCGGCATCAGGGTCGGGAGGGAGCTCACCGTCGTGAACAGCGCGCCGCGCGTGCGCAGGCCGGTGATCCGCTCCAGCGCGGGCCGGCCGCCCAGGTGGGGCACCGGCACGTCGCCCGGCGCCTCGAGGGTGCGGAGCAACGGCGCGATCGTGGTCGTCACGCGATCGAGCACCCCGCGTGTCGCCGTCGACAGGCGCTCGACGCGCAAACGATCGATGAAGCCGCGCCGGAAGGCGATGCGGACGTCGTCGCCGAGCCCGGCGGTCCACCGACGGCGGAACGTGACCAGCAGCTGCTCTTCGCGGTCGCCGAGCGGCTTCTGCCGGGGATCCCACCGATCGAGGCGTGCGCGCTCGCACTGGATCACGATCAGCTCGCCGAGCGGATCACCATGACTCGTCAGGTAGTCGGCGTAGACCAGGCGCGGCGCATCCTCGTCGGGCTGCGCGTAGATCTGCGCGAGCAAGGCGGGCGCCCCCGGCGCCTCGGGGGCCGTCGTGGCCTGGACGGCGAGCGGTGGCTCGGTCGCGAGCTCCACGAAACCCTGCTTGCACCGCTTGGCGATCTCGTCGGCGACGAAGGCCTCGCATTCGCGGACGAGCGAGAACGCACGCCGTCGGGCCCTCCCCTTGTGGCCGTTGGCGCCAGCGACGAGCTCCACCTCGAGCCCGTCCCAGAAGATCTCGAAGAACGTGTCCTTCGTGGAGTGAATGAAGCGGCGCGTCTTCAACGCGCCGAGCCTATCAGGCCGCGCGAACGCCGACGTTGGTGCCCGTCGCGAGGGGAAGCCCCGCGCTCTCCCATGCCGCCGTGCCGCCGTCGAGGTTGTAGATGCGCTCGTACCCGAGTCGTTCCGCCAACTTGGCCGCCGCGAGCGAACGAACACCACGCTGACAGACGAACATCACGGCGCGGTTCGGGTCGACCTCGCGGGCCGTGTCGGCACGCAGGACGTCGAGGGGGACCACGCGGGCGGCGGGGATGTGCCCGTCGACCCAATCCTCGTGGTCGCGAACGTCGATCACGTCGATGTCGATGGTCGACAGGAGGAGCTGCTCGGCTTCGAAGGCATCAAGCGTCACGACCATGCATCTGTTATAGCGGACTGCCGTTATGGTTGGCAATGGGTCTGTTGCGACGGATCCGTGAAAACGGATCCTCCGACAGCCACCTACCTGGCGCGCTGGAGCTTGTGCAAGGCAGCGACGAGCGCGTCGATGTCCTCGCGAACATTATAGAAAGCGAGCGAGGCACGGACCGATGCCTCCACCCCGAGCCGGCGCAAGATCGGCTGGGCGCAGTGGTGGCCGGAGCGGACGGCGATCCCGTCCTTGTCCAGGATGCCACCGACGTCCTCGGTTCGCTGGCCGTCCAGGACGAACGACAGGACCCCCGCCTTGTGTGGATTCAACCCCTTGGGCCCGAGCATCCGCAATCCTGGAACGCGCAGGAGCAACCCCGTCGCGTACACGACCAGCTCGTGTTCGTAGCGATCGATGACGTCCATGCCGATGCGCATGACGTAGTCGAGGGCGGCGCCCAGACCGACGGCATCCGCGATGTTGCCGGTGCCCGCCTCGAACCGGAACGGCGGCGGCTGGTACTTGGTCGACTCGAAGGTGACGTCGGCGATCATGTTGCCGCCGCCCTGCCACGGTGGCATCGCGTCGAGCACGGCGCGCTTGCCGTAGACCGCGCCGATGCCGGTCGGCCCGAACACCTTGTGACCGGAGAACACGTAGAAGTCGCAGTCGAGGGCCTGCACGTCGACGCGCATGTGCGAGACGGTCTGCGCGCCGTCGACGACCACGGTCGCGCCGTAGCGCCGCGCGATCGCGACCATCTCGCGAGCGGGCGTGATCGAGCCGAGCGCGTTCGATACCTGGGTGAACGAGACCAGCTTGGTTCGCGACGACAGGACCTTCTCGTACTCCTCGAGGATGATCTCGCCGTCGTCGTCGACGGGCGCGACCCGCAGCTTCGCGCCCGTCTGCGCGCACAGCTGCTGCCACGGGACGATGTTGGCGTGGTGCTCGAGGTGGCTGACGACGATCTCGTCGCCCGCGCTGATGTTCCGCCGACCCCAGGCCTGCGCGATCAGGTTGATCCCCTCGGTCGCGCCGCGCACGAAGATGATCTCGCCGGTCGACGACGCGTTGAGGAAGCGGCGCACCGACTCGCGGGCGTTCTCGTAGGCGTCGGTCGCGCGCGCGGCGAGCGTGTGGGCCGCGCGATGGATGTTGGAGTTCTCGTGCGCGTAGAAGTACGCGAGACGGTCGATGACGGCGCGTGGCTTCTGCGTCGTCGCGGCGTTGTCGAGCCAGACGAGCCGCTTGTTGTCGTGGACCCGCTCGTCGAGGATCGGGAAGTCCTTGCGGACCACGTACGGATCGAAGACGCCGGGCACGCGCTGCTTGGCGTCGGACGACACGACGCTCCCAGACGTCGGGGCCCCCGTCGGGGTGAACCCGTCGGCGTCCCCGATGGTCGTCGGCGACGTGGCTGGGTTGGCGACGCTCGTGAACGGCGCCGGCGCGTCCGGGATGAACGTCGGGCTGATCGGGTCGGTCGGCGCGGCGCGGAGCGTGGTCGGCACGGCCCGCATCGGGGTGGCCGTGCCGGCCGGGGGAGCGACCGGGGGGGACGACGTGCCGAGCGGCGACGTCGGGGCGACCAGCCCCGGCACCGACGGCGGCGTGAACGCGGAGCGATCGATGATCCCGGCTTCACCGACGATCGACGGCGTCGAGAACGGCGAGCCCTCGAACGTCGGGAGGCTCGGGGGAGTCGGGGAGCTCCCGAACGCGCCGAAGTCAGGGGCGGCGGTCGGCGGGGTGCCAGCCGCGGTCGAGGGCGGCGTGCCGGTTGCCGGCAACGCTTCCCACGTCGGCGATGCCGTCGGGGCGGGCACCGGCGGCGCGTCACTGGGCGTCGTGGGATCTGGCAGCAGCGAGATCGACGTCGCCGGCGGTGGCTCGAGCATCATCGACGTGAAGCTCAGATCGAGCATGAACGGCGACGCCGGCGGGGCGTCGATCGGTATCGATCCCGCGGCGAACGCGCCCGGGGTCGGCGTGGTGTCCGCCATCGGCGAGCCGCCAGGCGACGGCAGCGTCGTCGACGGCGACGACGTCGGAGAGATCGGAGATAGCGGCGGGACCGCGAGCACGTCGCCGGTCGGCAACGCGGGGATCCCGCCGGGCATACCGGACGACACGCCCGGCGCGCCCAGGGACGACGACTGCGACGCGGCGAGCGCGACCGCGTTCGGCGCCAGCGGCACCGGCACGATCGACGAGCCGAGGAACATCTCGTTGGCCATCTGCGCGATCATGACCGCCATCGACGCCGGATCGTCCGACGGCAAGGTCGGGGCGTGCGGGATCGTCGCGGCGCCGGTCGCGAGACCGGGAGATCCGTGCGCGATGCTCGGCGAGGGGTCGCGTGGCGTCATGCCACCGGCATCACCGAGCTGCCCGGCCAGGCCGCGCAGCTCGGGTGGTGGCAACGTCTCCGTCGGGCTCGTCACGGGCATCTACCTCGGGGCTACTTGTACTCGTGGTAGTGGTCGACGGTGACGCCCTCGAGGCTCCCGATCGCGTCCTCGACCATCACCGCGGCCGAGCAGTACAGCGAGATCAGGTAGCTGGCCGCACCCTGCTGGTTCATGCTCATGAACCGCACCGACAGCGACGGCGAGACCTCGCCGGGGACGCCCGGCTGGAACAGGCCGATCACGCCGCGCTTCTTCTCGCCGGTGCGCATAAGCAGGATGTCGGTCTTGTTGCCGTTGACGTGCAGCTTGTCGCACGGGACGATCGGCAACCCGCGCCACGTCAGCACCGGGGTGCCGAACAGCACGACGGTGGCGGGCGGCACGCCCCGGCGCGTACACTCGCGACCGAACGCCGCGATCGCGCGGATGTTGTTGAGCAGGCCGTAGCTGCCGTTGTTGAGCAGCTCGTCCTCCTGCTTCTCCTTGAGCTTCTCGATCGCGACGGCGAGCTGCTCCTTGGTCTGGTCCATCGGCGAGCGGAACAGGTCCGACACGCGCGAGTGGATCTGGATCGTCGTGGTGCACGTCGAGAGGACGTACTCGCGCGGCTTGTCCTCGTAGTCGACGAACGCGACCGGCAGCTTGGTGCCAGCCTCGGGGCTGCACTCGACCGAGAACTTCGAGTCGAGCACGCGGTTGAGGCGATAGACGCCCGCCTCGACGGGCGTCCACGGCAGCAGCTGCACGAGCCAGCGAGGCGTCGTGCCGACCCACTGCGGCGGAGTCTTCGTCGTGTTCGAGAGCTGGCGTGCCGCCTTCTCGCCCAGCATGTGCTTATCGGTCGTATCGGCCATAGGGATTGTTGGTTCTGTATCACGAGCGCCGCTCAGATCTCGGGGGCCACGCTACAACTGCGCGTGGATTTTTCGCTGCACGGCACGGGTGCGGGGTCCCGCGCGCGACGGGGCACGCTGACCACGGCCCACGCCACGATCGAGACCCCGGTGTTCATGCCGGTCGGGACCCGCGGCAGCGTGCGCACCCAGACGCTCGTCGACCTCGCGGCCCTCGACCCGCAGATCATCCTGGCGAACACCTACCACCTGGCCGTGCGCCCGGGTCGCGAGGCGATGGAGCGGTTCGGCGGGCTGCATCGCTGGATGAAGTGGCCGCGGGCCCTGCTCACCGACTCGGGTGGCTTCCAGATCTTCTCGCTCGGCAAGGGCGACGGCGTGCGCATCGACGACGCCGGGGCCGCCGTCACCAGCCACACCGACGGCACCAAGCTCGTGCTGACGCCGGAGTCCTCGATCGCGATGCAGCGCGCGATCGGCTCGGACATCATGATGGTGCTCGACCAGTGCATCGACTCGACGAGCCCGCGCGCCCACACGCGCGCGGCGATGGAGCTCACGCATCGCTGGGCGCGCCGGTCGCTCGCGGCGCGCGGCGACTCGCCGAACGCGCTGTTCGCGATCGTGCAGGGGGCGTGCTTCCCGGAGCTCCGCCGCGAGAGCGCCGACACGCTCGCGGCGATCGACGGCTTCGACGGCTACGCGATCGGCGGGCTGGCCGTCGGCGAGACCAAGGCCGAGCGTGAGGACATCGCCGAGCTCACCGCCGAGCGGCTGCCAGCGCACAAGCCGCGCTACCTGATGGGCGTCGGCACCCCGATCGACCTGCTCGAGGCGGTGCATCGCGGGCTCGACATGTTCGATTGCGTGCTGCCGACCGCGTGGGCACAGCAGGGCATCGCGTTCACGTCGCGCGGCCGCGTGATCCTCGCGCGCGGCGTCTACAAGTACGCCGAGGAGCCGCTCGACCCGGCGTGCCCCTGCCCCGCCTGCACGACCTATCCGCGTTCGTACCGTTCCACAACCTGCGCTTCTATCTCGAGCTGATGCGCGAGATCCGCGCCGCACTCGACGCGGGCACGTTCGCGGCGCTGTACGCCGAGCGCCGCACCACGCTCGGCGAGCGCGACCTCGACAATCCGTCGGTGCAGCCGACGCCCAAGCCGCGGCGCGCGCGGACACGGGGCGACTACGAGGTCCACGCCTCGCCCCTCGGGTTCGCGAGCATCCGGCACGCGTCCAGCGGCGAGATCATGCACGCGACCAACGACCCGGATCGCGAGGCCGAGGCGCTGTACGTCGAGCAGTCCGCGCTGCGCCGCGCGGGTCGCCCGCTCGTCGTGTGGGACGTCGGGCTCGGCGCCGCCCACAACGCGATGGCGATGATCCGGAGCGCCACCTCGGCCACCGCGCCGGTCACGCTGATCAGCTTCGAGCGCGACCTCGATCCGTTCCTCCTCGCGCTCGCGCATCAGAAGGAGTTCCCGCACCTGCGCCACGAGGCGCCACATCGCTTCGCGGTCGCGCGGCGGTTCGCGTCGCCGACCGTCGACTGGTCGCTCGTGCTCGGCGACTTCCGCGACAACTTCGCCGCCGCGCCCACGCCCGACGTCGTGATGTTCGATCCGTTCTCGAGCGAGACGAACCCCGAGCTGTGGTCGCTGGCGCTGTTCACGGCGATGCGCGCGCGGTTCGAGCGGTCCGTCGAGCTGTTCACCTACACCAGGTCGACGGCGATCCGCTCGTCGCTGCTCGGGGCCGGGTTCACCGTCGCCCGCGGGGCGGCCGCCGGGATGAAGCCCGAGACGACGATCGCGCTGCACGGCGACGATCCGTCCTTCACCGCGCACGTCCGGCTCGATCGCGCGTGGCTCGAGCGGCGCGCACGCTCGACGGCGAGGTACGCCGCGGACATCGTCGATCGGGACGACCTCGATCGCCGGATCGAACGACACCCTCAGTTCGCCGACCCGCTCACCGGCGCCGACGCCGCACGATGATGGTCGCGGCGGCAGCGATCGCGAGCCAGCTCGCGCCCGCGCCACCGGTCGCGCAGCCGCCGACCTCGGCGGGCGCCATGCCCGGGTCCGTCGGATCGGGGTTCGTCGGATTCATCGGATCGGGATCAGACGGACCCGCGGCCGGGACGTACTGATCGGCGAACGCCAGCTCGCCCGCGACCGACGTGTAGAGATCCCAGCCATCGGTGCACGACTGTCCGGTACCGCCCGACGTCACGCCCGCGACCTCGAGCGCCCCACCGACCTGCACGTACGCCGGCCCGCCGCTGTCGCCGTAGCAGCTCGCGTTGCCGTCGCTCGCGTTGAAGCACAGCACGTTGGCGCCGGAGATCGTCGCGTCGTGCGCCATCGCGCAATCGACGGTCGGCGTGACGAGCTTGCGCAGCAGCCCCGCGCCGCCGCCGTTGTTGTCCGCGTCGCCGTAGCCGACCTCGATCACCGACGTGCCGGCCGCGAGCGACGCGCGATGGATCGGCGTGATCGTCCGATCGGTCACCGACGTCGCCAGCTTCAGCACCGCGATGTCGTTGTCCCAGTTCTGTTCGTTGTAGCCGGGGTTGGCGTGGATGGCCGAGACCGCGACGACCTTGCCGCCGCTCGTGTCGTTGATGTCGTCGTCGTCGAACCGGATCTTGAGGCCCGCCGCCGTCTCGCTCGCGACGCAGTGCGCGGCGGTGAGCACCCAGTCCTTGTCGATCAGCGTGCCGGTGCAGAACCAGTTCCCGGGGGCGTTCTCGAGCGCGACGGTCGTCGGGAACTCGGCCGTCGTCGCGGTCTGCCCACCGACGATCGCCTGATCGGTCGCGGTGGTCGCGACCGGATCGAGACAGGCGGAGAGCGCGAACGGCAGGACGAGGAGCAGCTTGGTCATGGGCTCGGTCCAAGCAAGGCGCGGACCGCGCGTCCACGACGGCGAACCCGCGATCCGGTCGCGCCCCACGAGCACCCCGCGTCGCACGTCGTGCATCACGGTGCACATCAAGCGCGACGGTCGACGTGCGCCGCTGGAGCATTCACCCCCACGCTGGGCCACCAGCGACGACGTGTTTCGAGGCCTCAACCGCCGAGGAGCCAGGCGACCGCCGCCGCCCGCGCCTTGCCGCGCAGCGAGCTCGTCACCCGCACCGTCGCCGGATCCCACGTGATCTTGCGGCGCTTCGCCGCGGCGGCGAGCCAGCGCGGGAGGTCCTCGACCGACTTCGGTCCACCGACCTTGCCCGCGTCGCGCTCGAGCTCGCCATCGGCCCAGCGCGTCGACTGATAGTTGACCGTGTTCCACACGAACGACGCCGCCGCGTTCGGCAACGTGTGCGTGTTCAGATCGACGTACGCGGTCGCCATACGTGTCTGCCCTACGCGAACCTGCTTCGACTGGACCCCGAAGTCGAACGCCAGGCGCTTGCCGGGGGCGCCGAACCGCGCGAGCAACGGCAGGATCCGTGAGGTCGCGCCCCGCGCTG
>JAPLLF010001004.1:0-2336 GCA_026387715.1 Pseudomonadota bacterium | reverse complement strand
TTCGCGTCGGCGATCGCCGCGACGAAGCCCATCATCGCGGGACCACGCGCATACGGCACGAGCCACTTCTCGAGGTCGTCGAGCTCGAGGCCACGCGTCGCGAGCGCGCGCACGATCGTCGGCTGGACGGCCGCCACGGCCGCGTCGTCACCGAGGTGCGCTGGCACCGCGAGGAGTCGCTGGGCCGCGAGGCCGTGCCTCGCCACCGTGGCCAGGGCCGCGTGGACCGCCTCGTCATCCTCCATGAGCGCCGGCAGCCGATGTCGGTTGCGCCGCTCACCATCGACCATGCGAAAGTCGTAGAGCCACGAACAAGCGTCGCGGAGCCGCGCGCCATCGTCGTGGCCACGATAGGCGTTCAGGAACGTCGCCTCGGGGGTCTTCACCGTCGCCAGCACGCGCCAGGCGATCGGCACGTATTCGTCGGGCAACGCATCACAGGAGCCGACCGCGCTCCAGGGCAGGATGATTCGCATCACGCGCTCGACGAGCTTCTGGTCGACCCCCACCCCCAGGTTGGCGAGCCCACGTGGGCCGCGCCACCACGTGTTCTCGCTCTTGCCGCCTGCGACGTCCGTCAGATCGTCGAGCACGGTGTCGGCGCGCCGCAGCGCCCGCGGAAACGTCGTCGTGACGCCGAGCCGCGCGAGGTGCGCCAGCAACCCGGTGCGCTGCTTCGCAGCCTTCGGTAGCTGCACGTGCCGTAGCGTCGCCCACGCCGGATGTTCGTCGAGCTCGGGCGGCGCTGCCGTCGCGAGCGTCGCGGTCGCGACGAAGCCGCGCTCGAACGTGCAAGCCGCGGTGAGATCGATCGCCGCCGTGAGCGGCCCGAGCCACCGACGACGATGGGAAGCGAGCAACCGATGGGCACGCGCGCGGTCGCGGTCCCCACACTGCAGCGCGATGACGACGCCGCGCTTGTCGCCGCGCTCCATCAAGTAGTCGGCGTACACCAGTCGAGGCGCGTCGTCGGTGGGGGCAGCGTAGATCGCCGCGAGCAGCGCCTGCTCCATCACCTCCCTTGCCGGTAGCCTCGCCATGATGTTGGTCCGTGGCAGGCATGAACCTGCCTCCGCACCGTAACCCGAAGCAGGACACCACACGCGGACCGAGATTGGATCGAATTCCAGGGTCGCCCGTTCCATCTGGGGCATGCGGTTCCTGTGTCTCCTGATCGTGCTGATGCCCACCCTCGCCATCGCACATCCACCACCCGAGCTCGCGTACGAGCCCGCGTCGCGGCCCATCGTCGAGTGGTCGACGTGGTTCCGGCTCGGCTACGGCGTCGCCCACCTGCCGTCGGACGTCGTCGCGCGGTCGACGGATCCGGCGGCCCCCACGGTCGCGATCGAGCAGCAACGCACGATCGACGCGGCGCTCGGCTTCGAGCTGTCGTTACCGCTCACAGCACGCGGCAACCTGAGGTTCGGGCCGTGGTTCGAGTTCCGCGGGTTCTCCGAACATCCCGTCGCGGGCGGCCAGCTCGTGCTGACCGCGGTCCCCGCCAAGCTCGACATGTTCTTCTATGAGGGGAAGGGCATCCTCGCCCTCCGCGCCGGCGGCAACGATCGCGAAATGACCGGATCGGTCGCCTGGGGATACCTCGCGCCGTGGAACCTGTTCGGATCGCAGACGGGCGCCTCCCGCTACATGATCGGCGTGCGGTTCGTCGCGACCGTGTCCCGCGATCTCGACGATCCGCGCGTCTGGTCAGCGACCGGCGGGCTCGAGGTCGAGCCGTTCGGCGCGTTGCGCTACCTGCTCGGCATCCGTAGCTGGTATCGCTAACTCACCCATGCGTGATGGCGCTCGCAGATCTCCGCCCAGGTCAGGGTGTCGGAGATCGCGATGCAAGCTTCTCAGCGGTGACCACGTAACCATCCTCGGCGACGACGCGCTCGAAACAACCGCCTGGGCGTATCATCATCCGGTGAGCACGGTGGTCGCGCTGATGGTGGTGCTCGTGGGGTGCGGGCGGATAGGCTTCGACGTGGTCGGGGGTTCGGGCGACGCGGTGGACGGGATGGGCGGCGACGGCCCGCCGGTGAGCTGCGGGACGTTGGCGTCGACGTGCGGGCCGACGGGAACCTCGCCGTGCTGCGAGAGCCCGGTGGTGACGGGTGGGACGTACGCGCGGAGCTACGACGTTTCGAGTGACGGGATGTACCCGGACCCAAGCTATGGCGCGACGGTGAGCACGTTCCGGCTCGACAAGTACGAGGTGACGGTGGGGCGGTTCCGGCAATTCGTGGCGGCCGGACAGGGAACGCAGGCGAATCCGCCGCTCGCGAACGCGGGCTCCCGAACGTTGAATGGAACGGCGAACCAGGGTGGTT
>JAPLLF010000955.1 GCA_026387715.1 Pseudomonadota bacterium | reverse complement strand
ACGGTGTTCGGCGCCGAGCTCGCGCCGCTCGTGCCGCGGTTCACCGCGTGGGCGTCGCCGCTCGCGCTGCTGTTCGGCCAGGCGTCGCTCGCGATCGGCGTCGCGCTCGCGATCGGGGCCGGCACCGTGAAGCTCACCGCTCCTGAGGCGGCGGTGGCGCGGACGTAGCGCCGACCGCGGCCTGCGACTCGCGCCACACGCGCCCGGCCGGCGTGCGATCGACGGTGACCGCGGGCACGGCCGAGTAGCGCAGCCGCAGCCGCCCGACGATGTCGGGGTGCACAGCCGAGAGATCCTCGCGCTCGCGCGGATCGCGGTCGAGATCGTAGAGCTCGACGAGGTTCTCCTTCGGGTTGACGATCAGCTGGTACGGCCACTCGACGACGGCCCACTGCCACTCCTCGTGCACGACGAGCGCCCGGGGCCGGGTGCGGCTCGCCAGCGGCGCGTCCATGATCGCGGCGGTGAGATCGCGGCCGTCGAGCGGCGCCATCGCGTCGGGTGTGCCGACGAGCGCGAGCAAGGTCGGCGCGACGTCGACGAGCGACGCCGGATCGAGGCGCTGCCCCGGCAGCCCGCCCGGCACGCGGATCGCGAGCGGCACGTGCACCAGCGCCGCGTACGCGACCCGCCCGTGGGTCTCGCCGAGCCGCGGGTCCTCGCCGAGGCTCTCGCCGTGATCGCTCGCGAACACGACGATCGGCTCGGCGAGCCCGCGCGTCGCGCGCTCGGCGAAGAAGTGCGCGACCTCGAGATCGATCTGCGCCAGCAGCGCGCGATACGCGCGCGCCTTGGGGCCCGGCCCCGGGTCGTGCACCGCGTCGAGCTGCGCCTTGGTGAGCTTGATCTGGTGGTGCTCGTGGACGTCGAAGTAGTGCAGCCAGTAGAACGCCGGTTGGCCCTTGGCGTCGTCGAGCGCGCGGATCCCCTCGAGCGTCGTGACCTGCGCGCTGACGTGATCGCCGACGTCCTGGACGTCCCAGTCGGTGTGCACGATGGTCTGCTTGTCCGTGCCGCGGCCGATCAGGGTGTCGCCGACGTAGCGCGTGACCTCGCCGGGGATCGCGGTGTACGTGCGCCGTCCGCTCGCGCGCATGGCCTCGATCAAGGTCGTCGCGACCGGCTGGAACGGATCGATCCGCCCGGACAGCAGCGTCGACAGCGACACGTCGGTCCCCGCGGCCGGGGCGATCGCGTGGACGAACCACGCGGACTCGTCGAGCAGCTTGACGAGGTTGGGGAAGTCGTCGCGGTGCGCGGCGTCGGGCGCGAGCAGGTCGAACCGGAGCGCGTCGACGGTGATCATCACGACGTCGCGGGTCTTCGCCGCGGCGAACATCGCGGCGACCTTGGGCTCGGTGCGCCAGTCGAGCTCGCGCGGCGCGGGCGGCGGAGGCGGCTCGACCACGGGCGGGATCGCGTCGACCCCATCGCAGTCCTGATCGATCCCGTCGCCCGGCACGTCGCGCCCGCCCGGGAACCGCGTCGCGTCGTGATCGTCGCAGTCGCCGCCGCCGAGGATCGGCGAGCTGCCGTCGTCGTCGCGATCGACGAGGTCGCGCGCGATGCGCACGAGATCGCGGGACGCCGAGTCGCGCGCCGCGAGCCGCTCGCGATCGACCTCGGCGCCCAGCCCGGTCGCCATCGCAAGGAGCGTCGTCGCGATCACGACCGCCGCGAGCGCGCCGGCGAGGATCAGCTCGAAGCGGCGCGTCGCGCCCCGCCGCCCGACGCGCACGCCCAGGCCGGCGATCACGATCAGGACCATCGAGATGCCGGCCTGTGCGCTGGGATACTGCGGCCCGACGAACGCGGCCTTGCCCTTGACCAGCGCGCCGAACAGTCCGGCGATCACGAGGATCGCGATCGCGCGCGCGATCAGATCGCTGTCGCGCAGGAGCCGGCGACCGATCGCGACGGCCACGGCGACGCCGAGCCACGCGACGATGGGCACCAGGAGGTGGAGCGCCCCCGCGAGCGGCAACGTGCGCGCGAACGCGCCGTCGAACAGCGTCGCGCAGGTCGGCAGCGTGATGGCGAACGAGGGGAGCGCGAGCACGAGCGCGGCGAGCTGCCAGCGCAGCTGCAGCCGGGCGACGACGAGCTCGGCGCCCCCGATCGCGAGCCCGGCGAGGAGCCCGACCATCGCGAACAGCGGCACCGTCGCGATCCCGATGCCACCGCCCAGCCGGGCGGCGTCGATCGCGCCGATCAGCACGGCCCCGATCACGTGGGCGACGATCGTCCACGAGGCGCTCGAGGCGCGCGATCGCCTCGGGTCCTCGGCGGGGGGCATGGCTGGAACCTATTTCGTCGGTGGGTACTTCTGCAACTTGCGCTGCAGGCTGCGACGGTGAATCCCGAGCCGGCGCGCGGCCTCCGAGATGTTGCCGCCGGCGTCGCTGAGCACGCGATTGATGTGCTCCCACTCGGCGCGCGCGAGCGACGGCGCGCGGTACTCGTCGGAGTCCGGCGGCCGGGGCTCGAGCGGCGGCGCCTC